>CAIWTR010000330.1 GCA_903915615.1 uncultured Armatimonadota bacterium | reverse complement strand
TTCGCCGCGCAAGCGGTCATCCATGATGTCGAAATCACCGACCAGAGCATCGATGAAATCGTCGCCCGGATGTATCAGCATCACCGCGGAGCGCAATCTTAGTGTGCCTGCTTTGGCTTGTCTTCCAAATGCGGATGAAGCGGCAGCTTGCCTACCGCACGGCCGCCTACGCCGGAATCGTCACGCAAGTTGTCTTCGGACTGGTGCTCGTCGCAATCTTCGCCGCGTTTTACGCAAATGGCATCAAGGCACCGATGACCCTCCCGCAGGTCACGACGTACATTTGGCTTGGGCAGGCATTTTTCGCGATGACTCCGTACAGCGTCTTCCCGGATGCCGAGCTGCGCGAGCAAATCCGGGATGGCAGTGTGGCAACAGAACTGTTACGACCAGTGGATTTACACAGCCTCTGGATGGCAAGGACGCTTGCATCCAAGCTTGCACCAACCGCGCTCCGCTGCCTACCGGTGATTGTGGTGGCGACGCTGTTTGCCGGGATGCACCTCCCTCCTGACATCCCCAGCTTTCTCGCCTGGCTTCTCACCACGATTGGGGCATTGGTCCTCATCAGCGCGTTCATCGTGTTGATGATCCTGACGCAGTTTTGGACGGTCGCAGGGGATGGCCTCTCCCGCGCAGTCCCAGGAATTGCCGCGGCAACCAGCGGGCAGCTTGTTCCACTCGCGCTGCTCCCGGAGAACATCCGCGCGGTGTTTGAGTGGCTTCCATTTTCCGGGATGGTGGATAAACCGTACGCATTTTGGGTTGGGACGCGCCCGGTCAGCGATTTGCCATTTGTGCTTGGACATCAGCTTTTATGGACGGTTGTACTTGTGGTTGCCGGCCGCTTGATCCTTGGACGTGGGCTGCGCCGTCTGACGGTGACCGGCGGATGAAATTTTACATTCGGATGTGGTGGCTTTTCACCCGGGCGGCGCTGCGGACACAGCTGGCCGACTCCGCGAATGCCGTTCTCTGGGCATCGGCGACATTGCTCGGGATGCTCCTCGAGTGGGCAACGCTTTGGGCACTCTTCGCGCGTTTTGGGTCGATTCCTGGCTGGGACTTTGCATCATCGAGTATGTTGTTTGGCCTTGTGCGCATTGCCTTTGGCATTGCTGAAATGATTGGACGCGGCTTTGACCGCTTCCATCATGTGATTCGCAAGGGCGACTTCGACCGGATGCTCCTCCGGCCCATCCCCGTGGCGATTCAGCTTTCGGTGGCGGAGTTTAGCCGGTTCGGGATGATTGGGGCTGGCGCGGTTGCGTTCATCTATGGATGTTCTGCAGCGCATGTCTCACTAAATCTCGTTTCAATGGTGTATCTGGCCGCAGTGATTTCCGGTGGTGCAGCATTGTTTTACGGTCTGCTGATGATGCAAGCGACGCTGTGTTTTTGGACTGTGGATGGGATTGAAGTTGCAAATGCCGTGGTCTACGGAGGGCAGACGGCGGCGCAGCTGCCGCTCGATAAGCTAAGCCGCCCGCTGACATTTGTGTTTACGTACATCTTTCCACTCGCCATCATCAATTGGATTCCAGCTAAGGCGTTGCTGACGGGAGACTTCACCGCTTTGGCGCTGGCAGCGCCGGTGATTGGATGGCTGTTTTTTGGGTTGGGTGCCGTTGTTTGGAGGATAGGGGTTCGCGCGTATACGAGTACGGGTTCGTAATGTCGCTTGCTGGACAGACATCTTGGATGGGCGTGATATCGTGCATCCAACAAATCCCCCGGGGGTGAAAGTCACCATGCCTTTGTTCCTTCTCGCTGCGCACACCGCGCCAGCACTTACGTATCGCCTGCAGGATGCATCCGTTGCCGCGATCATGACCGA
>CAIWTR010000329.1 GCA_903915615.1 uncultured Armatimonadota bacterium | reverse complement strand
CCTGGCGGAGATCCAACGCTTGAATCGGGTCGTCTCTGGATGTTCTGGACGAGCTCACGTGGACGGTTTGCAAAGCCTGGTGCGGATGGACTTGTCCTGCCAAGCGGCTTTGACATCCTCTACCAGACGCTTGCACCAAACTTTGAGTTTCCAAGCTACCGCTAAGGTAGGAAGCTCTTACGGTTACAACGGCCCCTGACAAAGGGGCCGTTTTTTTATGGCAGTTCAGTTCCCCTTTTCGGAGATCTGTTGGACTGCACGTCTTGATGTTTGTTTAGGACGGTCGCGATGCATAGCGATTATCCGTATGATGGCTGCAAGGTGGATTGACAATGTGTGGACGCTATACGGCTAGAACAACGCAGACAGATTTGATAAATCACTTTTCGGCCAAGGGTGTTCTGTTTGATCATAGTGAGCGCTTCAACATTGCGCCTAGTCAGGATGTATCGGCCATCACGGCCCTCGAGCGTCCAGATCAACGCATTCTCGAAAAGCTTAGGTGGGGCCTTGTACCCTTTTGGGCACGGGACACATCGATGGCATCCCGGATGATCAATGCACGCAGTGAAACCGTCTTTGAAAAGCCTGCCTTTCGCGGTGCGATACGCTCACGTAGATGCCTGATTCCCACAACCGGCTTCTACGAATGGCATCAGAAAACCAAAGTGCCTCATCTGATCTCGTTGAACTCAGCACCACTGTTTGCCTTTGCTGGACTCTATGAAGAGTGGACGGCTCCTGATGGCTCCCCGCTGCGTTCGTGCACAATTTTGACGACTGAGGCCAATGATGCGATTCGCAATCTCCATGAGCGGATGCCGGTAATCATTCATCCGAGAAACTATTCGCTATGGTTGGATGCCCGTATCAAGACAAACCTTGAGCTGTCGCACCTGTTCCATCCATGGTCGGAGAGGGACACCGTCGTCTGGGAAGTCTCGAAGCGTGTTGGGAATGTCGCGAACGATGACGCGCTCCTGATGGAGAAGGCGACGCTGCTCTAATGCAAATCCGTGAACATTTTGCTTTTTGTCCGAAGTGTGGCGAGTCTGCTGATGCATCGGCAAATCATAGACGCTTTGTGTGCGCAGTATGCGGCTTTCAGGTCTACTTCAATGTCGGCGCTAGCGTGTCCGGTATCTGTATACGGACTAATGGCGATGTGCTCCTTCTAAAGCGGATGCACGCTCCACGAGAGGGGACTTGGACACTTCCTGGCGGCTTTGTCGAGCCCGGAGAGTCAGGGACCGATGCGTTGCTTCGGGAGATTCAGGAGGAAACCGGACTCATGGCACTGAATCCGGTTCCACACTCTGCATTTCCCAATACCTATACCTACGGCGGTGTCGCATACGAGACATTTGACATGGTCTATGTCTGTAGCCTGGAAGGTTCTCTTAGCTTGGATGGGACTGAAGTGGATGCACACCGCTGGTTTTCACCCGCTGAGCTACCAGATGTCGACATCAGCTTTCCATCACTCCGCAGCGCCATCATGCTTTATGTGGCCCAATGTAATCGGAATGTCTTTAATGGCTGAGCGTACGGGGGTCTGTCTTCGCGATGATGTCGCTGATGCCCGTTTTATTGAAGCCCTTGAAGCCATCCCAGCGTTGTAGTATTTCGAGATGTGAACCTGGAGCTCCGTTTATGCGGAACGTCTCAGCATTAGTTGGGTCAAGAAGGCCATCCCGAACGAGTGTGTCCAGACGATCGGATGACACCGTCCATGTTTCGGGTGCGGTGAACGCTTGCCACAAAACCTCGATGTCGGTAAACGGATTCATGACGCGTCCGCCATCCTGGATAAAGGCATCGCGTACAGCTGTACATAGGAACTCAGCCTCTAGATGGTGCATTCCTGCGAGTCCAATCGCGCCTCCATGTAGTCCACACCACAGACCGATTGTGCCTAGAGACTCTGATGGCGGCAATGCGGTGATGCCGAAATCGGTATTGAGTTCATTGGCGGTGATGTCGACATCCGCGAAGATTACAACACGGCTTACCGGATGCTCAAGAATCTGTGCGCCCCAGCCAGCATCCGCGCCGGCATAGAAGCGTTCACGCAGATTAAAGCCCATTCGCAGAAAGAGCTGGATAAGACCTTGGAAGCCCTCGCGGCTCGATCGGTAGGTGTGGTGGTCATGGTTTGACCATCCGATGCCAACGGTATCCTGCCTGGACTTTTGCCAGCGGCCGGCAGCATTCCGGGACATCCAGTAGTCACGTTCCGCGGAAAAGAACTCATCGACTGCGCGGCCGGTTCCGACCAGTGTCTCTGCTTTGATGAAAGCCTGTAGTGCTCCACGTGTGTCTGTAAGATCATCGCCGGTTCTTGGTCGGTTCGCATAGGCATCCCGAACGGCGTCAACGACAGCTGCATAGCTATCCGATGGCGATACGACTGAATACCCGCGAGTGCCGTTTCGTTGTACGAGATAGCAGCTGGAACCCGGGATGAGTTCATCGGAAAAGCGAAGGTCGGCATCTGGTGATCCATGAATCTCTACGTTTTGTAGGTTATTCGCACTTAGAAAGGCTTCGATGGATTCAACTCGGATGTAGAGCTTATAGGTTGCTGACTTTGGGCAGACGAGCACAGAAGGTAACTGAGCATCCGGGCAGGCGAAGCCGAGTTCATCGATGCCTTCCTGACGGGCAAACCCTGCGGAAGTCCATTCATGGTTGAAGTGTTCACTTGGAACCACGATGAAGTCAACAATATGGGCGATGTCAACGCCGATTGTGTTCAGTTTTCCAGCAAGATGGTGGACGAAGGGGTGGCCATCAACAACGGTCGATATTGCACTGTTCACAAGGGCTGCCGCGGCTGTCCGGCGGGGCCATGGGCTGATATGTTCGAGGCCATCCATGATTGGCGTCACTCCATCCAAGCGTTATCTTTAGGGACAATAATACTCCATGGATGGACCTGTGAAGAACCCGATTATGGTTAATCAAGCGCGCATATAACGAAGTGTGATTTCGTTGTGTATAATGCACCATCCGCACCGAAGCGGTTTTGCCGGTGCGTGCTTGTTTTTAGGAACCGAAAGGAAGTCGGGCGGAATGAATCCGATGCGCACTCCTCGTTTGTTTGGACATCATATGGTTGCTGCTATTGCAGCGACTGCCTTGGCCGGCGTCCTAATGCCTCTCGCTACTGCTCAAGACGGTTCACAACCGGTTACCTTCACGCTGTACCGCGGCGAAGGGGACTCTGGCAACATTGCCCTGAGTTCCTGGGGTTCCGGTAAAGCTGAACCAACCACTGAGAACGTTCTCCTTGGCGATGCGGCGATTAAGGTCACCACGCATGGCATGTACCAAGGTGGTCGGATCGACTTCAAGTCGCCCGTCGACTTGGCTGCAGCGATTGCAAATGGTCGTACCTATCTTCGCATGATGGCCCGCTTTAACTCATCGTCTGGTTCCAATGTTGGAGGCTTCCCTGGTGGCGGCAATCCTGGATCCGGCGGTGGCTTCCCTGGTGGCAATGGTGGAGACGGTGGATTTTCGTCCTCTGGATCTCTCGCCAATACAGCCCCGTTCGAGCGGATGCGCTTTATCGCCATCATGGCAAACGGCGATCGCTACGAGCTGGTGCGGCCACTTGACATGAAGCCAACGGAAGATCCAGATGCTTATCTGCCAGTCAGCCTGCCAATCAGCTCGATTTTTAAGTCGGCTAAGAAGCGTTTGTCTGGCGACGGTGCAAAGCTCAAGAGCTTTGTCATCTGCGGTGATAAGTACCAACAGTTCCAGATTGGCGAGATTCAGGTCATCACGGATGAAACTGACATCTCTGTCAACCCACTGGAAGATCAGATTGCGTTCATCAACAATGATGTCGTTTTCTCTGGAGATGCTGAAGGTGGAGATTCCAACCTAAAGTTCTCTTGGGACTGGGATGCCCGTGATGGTATTCAGGAAGACACCGTTGGACGCAGTGTTACTAAGGTCTTTACCAAGGCCGGTAAGTTTGTGATCACGTTGACTGTCACCGATGTCGATGGCTTGAAGAAGTCCCAGTCGGTCAAACAGGAACTGGATGTCGCAAACTAAGCCATCTAAGCTCAATCAGGAAGCCGCCCCGGGAAACCGACGGCGGCTTCCCGCTATTTTGGCTGCCCTGCGACCGAAGCAATGGGTCAAAAATGTCCTTGTCGCGGCGGCAGCACTCTTTACATCGGACAAGCCACGGACGCTAACCGACTACATCCCACTCATCGTTGCAATTCTGGTGTTTTGTCTTGTATCCGGGTGTACGTACATCATTAATGACATCCGCGATGTAGACAATGACCGGCATCATCCAAAGAAGAAGCTGCGGCCAATTGCAAGCGGTGACCTTAAGATATCAACGGCATTAACATTCAGTATCATTGGGATAGTCGTAGGGCTTACTGCCGCATTCTGGGTTGGGCCGAAGTTTCTCGCAGCAACCATCGCGTACCTTGTCATCACACTTGCATACTCGCTTTGGCTAAAGCACATCGTCATTCTCGATGTTCTGACGCTTGCAAGCCTCTTCGTTATCCGTGCCGCGGCTGGAGCATTTGCGATTCAGGTCGGGATGAGCGAGTGGCTCCTCCTGTGTACGCTTCTTCTCGCTCTGTTTCTGGGACTTGCAAAACGGCGTGGTGAAGTCTCGGCTCACGGGACATCCGGTTCGACCAGAGCGATACTTCAGGAATACAGTATCCCGATGCTTGACCAGCTGCTCACGATCGCTGCAAGCAGCTGCATCATGGCCTACACGCTCTACAGTTTCTTCTCGGACACAGGAAAGAGCCATCCGTACCTGATGGCAACGATACCCTTCGTCCTCCACGGGATCATGCGCTACCTATACCTGATTCACAAACATGGAGTGGGTGAGACACCCGAAGCTACCCTCATTGAGGATAAGCCTCTGGTGGTCACGGTGATTCTCTATGCCATTGCAGCGGGTGTCACCACCATCCTGCACTAACTCCAGGTATCCATGGTCTGAAGCCAGCTCGCTTCCGATACGACCTTCACTGTCTTGAAGTGCTTTTTAAGATCTGCAAGACATACTCGGGCATCACCGACCACCACCACTGACGTTTTTCCACTCCCAAAGACAGCTTGCATCACACCTTGCACATCGGATGAGTCAGCCTTTCGGATGGTCTCAAGAGTGGCAGCAATACCTGTTTGGTCGACAGGAAGACCGAACATCGTTTGCGTAATCAATGCCTCAGCGTAACCATCCGCTGTTGCCAGCGCACGGGAAAGTGGTCCCGTCAGGGCTGACCGACGGATTGAAAGCTCATCGGGAGAGACAGGCTGCTGCTTCATCCGCTCCAGCTGTGCTACCAGGATCTCCGCAACCGTTGATGCTGCATCGAGACGCGTCTGCGCCGACAATGTGATGACTCCGGTTCCTTTACGTTCACTTACCGCGGAAAACGCGCCATAGGCCAGCCCGCGCTGAATACGAATCTCTTTGTTCAAGCGTGCACTGTAGCCGCTACCAAGGATGCTGTTCGCCAGCATCAGGATCGGCCAGCGCTTGTCACTGCGAGGTACACCAGGAGCCGATGCGATTACCGCCGCCTGTCCGGCATCCCGTTTATCAATGAGGATGACTGCCGGCTTCTCGGTACGCGTTTGTGGAAGGCTTTTCGGAACACTGACATCCGCCATGTCAAGCCAACGTGCGGCGCTGATATCACCCTTGATGGATGACGGTACATCTCCAGTGAGCACAAGTGTCGTGTTTCGTCCTGTGAAGTACGTCGCGTGAAAAGCCTTGAGGTCGCGTTGCCGGATGCGCGTCAGGGACTTTAGGGTTCCACCAACGGGGCGACCGTAGCCTTGTTTTCCATAGATGGAACGGTTAATCGCGAGGCGGCCAAGTGTCCCAGGCCGGCCTAGGTCTACCTTGAGGTTGTCCAGAAGCTCGGTACGCTTTTTATCGAGCTCAACATCAGGGAATGTGGACCGCTGTGTCAGGTCTGCAAGGAGCTCCAGCGCGAGGCCGGCCCGTGTGCTAGGAACGCTGATTTCAATCCGGATAGCTTCGTGCGTGATGCTGGTGGAGAGCGTACCGCCAAGGGACTCTGCCTCTGCTGCTATGGATGGGGCATCTCGGCTGACTGTTCCACGTACCAAGAGCTCGGAAACAAGGGATGCGGTTCCCGAGAGGCCATCCTTGTCCGCGAGAGAGCCAGTCCCGATAACGACATTGATGTTGGTGATGCCGGTTGGGCGCTGCCGCCCGATGATCAGCTTGAGGCCATTCGGGAGGGTCACTTTGGTCGCCGATGGAATAGAAAGCTTGGAAGGCTTACCGGGTACGGGGACCTGTGCGATACCGCGTTTGCTGCGTGGCTTGGCTTGACCACGATTGGCTACCGGCTCACGGATCGGAGCGGGTTTCGTCTCTGCTCCGGATGTTCCCACACCGATCAGCGCTGTGTCAATCGTGAGATACGTATTGCAGAATGAAAGTAAATCATCCTGCGTGATGTTCTGAATGGCCAGGCGATCTGTGTTGACACGCTTTATGTCGCCTAGTACGACCGCTGCTTGACCGATTGCGGCTGCAATGCCATCGGTTGTCTCGCGGCTCCGCAGCATGTCGGTGAGAATACGGTCCTTGATGCGTTGAAGCTCGGCGGGTTTGACGGGTGTTGTCTTCAGCGCGGAGATGACATCGATGATGCCTGCTTCAAGCTTTGCAGGGGTGATGTTTTCAGCGGCAAGGCCCCGTATGACAAGCGTCGAGCCGTGTTCACGGGTGTCGAGGTAGCTGGCGATGTCACTTGCAAGGCCTAGGCGATAGATCAGCTCCTGATAGAGGCGGCTGGATTCACCTCCGGAGAGGATGCCATCGAGGACCATCGCCGCTGCCATATCAAGGTCCCGCACGGCTGGGAGCTGAAACGAAAGTGCTACGACGGGCAGTGGGAGGTTTGCATACGTCTTGTTGAGACGAATCTGTGTGCGCCGGGGTGGCTCGTTAGCGGGGACTCTCGGGATGATATTGCTTGGAGCTCCAAGACGCCCAAACGTTGAGGCGACAATACGGTCGAGGGTTGCGGTGTTGAAGTCTCCGACTACGATAAGCGTTGCATTGTCAGGGCGGTAGTAGGTTTTGTGAAACCGGATGACATCCGAGAGGGATCCGGCATTGAGGTTACCGATATCCCCGATGACGCCAAACTTATAGGGATGTACTGTCCAAGCGGCTCTATCAAAGGCATCATCGAAGCGGCCGTACGGCTGCGCCAGCACGCCCTGTCGATATTCTTCTTTGACGACATCACGCTCCGAGCGGAAGTTTGCGTCATCGACATCGAGGTTTACCATCCGCTCTGCCTCGGCCCAGAGGATACGCTCTAGGTGATTTGAAGGCACGACTTCGTGATAGACGGTCAGGTCATTGGTGGTGTACGCATTGTTTTCACCGCCGACATCTTCGGTGAAGCGGTCCATGGCTTCATCTGGGAGGTTACGTGTTTTCTTGAACAGGAGATGTTCAAAGAGGTGTGCAAATCCGGCGCGTCCAGCAGGGTCATCTTTGCCGCCGACGTTGTACCAGACCTGGATGGATACATTGGGGCTGCTATGCTCTTCGAGGCTGATCACACGCATCCCGTTTGCAAGGGTCTTTTGGCGTGGTGTGATGTCAGGCGGTGTTGGAAGTGCTGGGAGCGTGTTCGTGTCTTGCATATTTGATTCTACCTGCCGGGCGTAAATGCAAACAGCCCTGTCCGGAGGACAGGGCTGCCATTCATCCGCAGCTAAACGCCACAGGTTCTACATCTTGACCGTTCCCGCTTCGATATCCTTGCTGACGCCTTCCACCTTCGCCTTCAGCTCAGGTGTATACAAACTAGCTGCCGCAGCGTTGAACTCAAATCGCGTCGCGCCATCCTTGATGCCAAGTTTGAAAGCCTTGCCATCCGTTTTTTTGTCGATAACAGCCTTCGCTGCTACGAGGTAGCCCTTTTGCGTATCGAGGATAAACGCGCCAACATTCTGCTTCGGCGCAAGGTCGGTCTGAGGGGCATTCGCACCAATAAACAGTGCCTTGCCATCCTCTTCGATCGCTTGGGCAACTCCAGCACCCGCAGCATTTGCGTTGTGCGTAAACACATCCACGCCAGCCGCCAAGAGCGCCTGCGTTTGCTGCTTCGCCTTTGCCTGATCATCGAAGGAGCCCGTGTACGTTACACGCACATCCACCTTCGGATCTGCAGCCTTCGCACCAGCAACATAGGCTTCAAAACCAGACTTGATAATCTTGATATCAATGCCGCCGACGGCAGCAATCTTATGCGTCTTCGAAAGGCTTGCAGCAACATATCCAGCAAGATACGTCGCTTCGCGCTCACTGATTTGCAGCGGAAGAAGATTCGCGCCTTCGGTACGGCCGCCCACAACCACAAATGTCGTGTTCGGAAAGTCCTTTGCAACCACTGCTGCCGGAGTGTCATATTCGCTGCCGTGGAGGAATACAAGTGTGTTTCCACCTTCAGCAAGCTGCCTGATCGCGGCTTCGACTTCCGCCTTCGCAGGCTCTTCAATCGCAGGAGTCAGCGTAGCGCCTGTTTCCTTGGCAATCGCATTGACAGAATCCTGAGCAAGCTGGCACCAGCCACCATCGTTCACCTTACCTGGAGTAATCAACCCGATTTTAACGGTTGAAGACGCGCCAGCATCGGCTTTTGGGGCACCAGATGTGGTTTCTTTGCCTGCAGGCGCACAACCAATCAGTCCAATCATCCCAAAGGATGCCAAAAGCGTAAGGTTTCGTCGAGAAATGAGCATTAGTGCCTCCAATGTAAACGTAACGCAAAGCATACCTTTCCGTTCGTTAGAATGTCAACGTACCGGGAGACCCCGCGTGGTACCATCCGAATCGCGATGCGCTTGGTGTTACAAAGAGTCAGGCAGGCAAAAGTCGATGTCGGCGGCGAAACCGTCGGGTCCATCGGCATGGGTTTGCTCGTACTCATCGGGGTTTCTCCGGATGATGGTCCCGCGGATGTCAAATGGTGCGCAGATAAAATCGTAAACTTAAGGCTCTTTCCTGAACCTGGCGCAACGGATGGCATGGAACTTTCACTGTCTGATGTAAATGGCGAGGCATTGCTTGTGTCGCAGTTTACGCTGATGGGTGATTGCCGGAAGGGACGCAGGCCATCATGGACCGGCGCGGCCCGGCCTGAGCTTGCTGAATTGCTCTATCAGGATGTCTGTGATGCTGTTCTAAAGCATGGCACCGCTGTGGCTACGGGGCGCTTCCGGACCGAAATGGAAGTCTCGTTGACGAACTGGGGTCCTGTGACCGTGGTACTTGATAGCCCCAAGAGGGTGTAGGACGTGAGTGGTATGGCTGATGACTTGTTCAGTGATGTGGAACCTATACCGGCCGACCCGGATGCAGATTCGCACGCCGATGTAGATTTCGATGCACCGGATTTAGGGGATGAACGTGGTGATGGGAATGACCCGTTCACCGTCATCTCCAATGATCAAATCGAGAATGCTGACAAGCTGATCGCGGATGGCCAGATTCAGGAAGCGCTCATCCAGTACCGCAGCGCCGTTCGCAAAGCCAATGAAAAAGGCGAGGATGATACCGAGCAGCGTATCGACCTTGGGGATGCCTATGTCTACTCTGGACAGGGCCTCAACGCATTCCGGCAGTACCGCCGCGCCATCAAGACCGCTCCGCAGCGGGCAGAACCACACTTCGCGATGGGCGAGCTCTATATGTACTATGGACGCCTCCAGCCAGCGATCTTCGAGTTTCGCAAGGCGGTAGCGCTCGAACCCAAAAATTCCTACTACCATTACAAGCTGGGGGATGCGTGTGCACAGGCTGGAAACCTGGAAGAAGGCATTACAGAGCTCGAGGCATCCGTGCGCTACAAGCCTCAGGATGGCTTCTACCACTTTTGGCTTGGGGATATGCTCGTCCGTGCAGGTCGGAATACCGAAGCCGTCCGGGAAATGCAGCAGGCGACGATTTTTAGTCCAGTGGATGCTTATTACAACGTTCGGTTAGGCGCTCAGTACCGGCGGATGCTTCAGTTCCGTGATGCCGCCGTCGCGGTCCGTCAGGCAGTACGCCTCGCTCCGCAGAATTCCGCCTACCACTGTCTTCTTGCCGATCTCTACAGCGAGCTACGTCTCGATAAGCATGCTGTGTTTCATTACCAGCGGGCTGGTGTCTTGGATGCATTCGATGCTGAACAGCTCAAGCGTTTACGGCGACATGCCGGAATCGAAGATGACAGTGAATGGGAAGAACCTGAGGACTTGAATCTCCTTATGCCCCGGATGGAACCATCAGGAGAAGCTGCAAATCCCACATCGGAGTCCGATGATGACCAATCGGACGAAGAACTGGACTAGGCCTCGTCGGAAACGAGCGGTGACTCGCGCCGAAAGGGTGTGATCCCGTGAATCTTCGGTATTCCGGACTTCGTGAATTCGAATCCGGCACGCTCAGGAGTTTCATCCGGAGGAATGACATCAGCGTGGGCACTCAACATATTTTTGTCGTTTGTGACCACGATGGCGGCATGCTTGCAAGCCCAGCGTAGAATCACCCGGTCAGCCTCCTCACCATGGGTGATATGCAGGCTTCCCTGGTCAATCAGCTGCGTCAGGACATCCGGGTCAGTGACATTGTGTTTTAGATTAGCATCCGCGTAGATATTCACCGGGAAGTAGCCATCCAACACAAGCTGCTGCCAGACTGAACGAATTCGGGATGCATGCGACACCGATTTATCGCCGGCTTTACCGCTGTTCCATCGAGCAATATTGGATGCATCAATAACCGCTGCGCGCCAGTGGTGGTTTTGCAGTGGAATCAGTGCCCAGGGCGATGATGACTCTCTAAGGCAAGCCTCGATAGCTAGGGCCAATGCATCATCCTGTTGGAGGAGAAGCTCCTGACCTTCACGGACACGGGTGATATAGCTGACATCACCGCGTTCGATGCGCCGGATGATTTCTCTGACCGTGCAGCTGTGCCGACGTCCGCTTGCAAGCGGTAGTGATAGCGATTCGGAATCAGTAATACGCCGCGTTGCAAGGGCATCGACTCCGGCAATGAGCCGCTTTGTGGCAGCACAGTCTAGCGTTGCAGGCAAGAGATGCTCAAATGCCTTCCGGTTGCGTGATCTCAGACGTGCAAGCGGATGTACGAGTTTACGCATGGCATCATCCGGGACGGTAGAAACCAGAGCACGCATCGCAGAGACGACATCCTGTGAAACACCATCGGTGGCGATCGCGCGCAATGCCAATGTCAGGCAGTCGAGGGCATCCGTGTAGCGCTTTTTACTGATGAACAGTCGGAGCGCTTCGCCAAGCAGCGCAAGAGCTTCATCATCCCGCTTGCCACGAAGGAGCGCTTCGGCCTGTACGTGTCGGAGGGTCGCGATGTCGACCTGCGTCAGGGAAGTGTCATTCAGGAGATGTGTCACCATCCGCTGGATTGCGTTCCATTCCGCTTTGCCGTGCAACATAATCGCCTGCATCGCTGACTTGACCTGCGGAGCAATCGCGTGCTCAACCGCCTTGTCTACGGAGATGGGAACGCTGCGTGCCGCTACTGGCGACTTCAGTTGCTTGCGTAACGCATCCACCTCACCCTGAAGCACGGCCTCATTGCGGAGGACTTTCAACGTTTCTGTTTTGAGGCGCGATGGGCGCTTCTCAGCCGGGTACTTCCGGAAATCAGTGCCCCGTTCGGTTTCGATGATG
>CAIWTR010000328.1 GCA_903915615.1 uncultured Armatimonadota bacterium | reverse complement strand
TCTCACCATCCTCAAAGACCTCTACTCCACCCTTCCCGGATACCTTGCTGGCGCTGCCATCGTCGCCGCCATCCGCATCGGACTGCACATGTCCGGAGGCCGCTATGAGGTCGTATTGCCACTCGTTGTTATCGCCGCGCCCATCGGGATGCTCGTGCTTCGCGAGCAAAAGCTCAAACGCGAACTTGTTGAACGAAACGATGCTCTTGAAACGCTTCTCAAATCCACCGTTGAAGCTTTCGCACTTGCCATCGATGCCAAAGACCGCTACACACAAGAGCACATTGGGCGTGTCCGTAAGCTCGCGGTGGCCATCGCGAGACGCCTTGGTCTCTCTGAAGCAGATGTCCAAGCAATCGAGATTGGTGCAGCTCTACACGATGTCGGCAAGCTGGGTATCCCGGAACACATCCTGAACAAGCCAGGGCGTCTCACCGATGATGAGTTCACACTCGTCAAGAAGCACGCTGAAATCGGCGCCCGTATTTTGGAGCCTGTGAACTTCCCCGGTCCTGTCATGGGCGTTGTGAAGCATCACCACGAGAAGTGGGATGGCAGCGGGTATCCGGATGGTCTCGCCGCACATGATATTCCCCTTGGTGGACGGATACTAGCGGTTGCGGATGTCTATGATGCGCTTACATCGGATCGACCTTACCGGGAAGGCTGGACGCACGAACGCGCCCTCCTACACATCCAGGATTCAACTGGAACCCACTTTGATCCGAGCGTCGTTGCTGCGTTTGAGCAAGTCATTATCGAGAATCCAAGCCTTGCTGCCGTTACCGTACGACCCGATGCAGTGTCAACGGAAGTCGCTACCGCCATTAACCGGGCATCCTTTGAATACACCACAATCTTTGAAGTTTCCCAGGTACTCTCGACGATTCGGGATGTTCGCGAAACGACCGACATGGTTGCAGAACGCATTCGTATCCTGTTTCAAGCAGACACTTGCGCAATCTTTCTGCGCTCTGGCAGCGTTGCCCGCGCCGTGAGCGTGAGTGGCATGAATGCTGACTTCTTCAATGCAGCTCGCATCGACCGAAAGACCGGTCCGACATTCACAACCATCGAATCCGGTGTTGGCTTTGTAGGGGACTATGACTCGACGGACCTGATGCTGCAGGCGGCAACCGCTGCGTGGTTTGTTCCACGAACAGCCATCGTTGCCCCGATGGAAGTAAACGGCAGAGTCGTCGGAACCATTAATCTCTACCATCAACGTGTAGGCGGCTTCGATGACGAAGACCTTCGGATCCTCGCTAACGTCGGTGGCTTCGTCGCAAGGGGCATCGATAATGCCGCTGAGCTCGAAGAACATCGCGAGTCGGCGATCACCGATGTCCTCACTGGTCTTCGCAACGCCCGCTACCTTGCAACCGTTGTCGAACGGGCTGTCGTACGCGCAGAAGCATCCGGTGTTCCATTCTCAATCCTGATGCTGGATCTCGACAACTTCAAGAAAATCAATGATTCCTACGGACACGTCTTCGGCAACGAGGTTCTCAAATCACTTGGCAACACTGTCGATTCAGTGCTGCGCGACAAGGATGTCGTTGCACGTTACGCCGGGGATGAATTTGTTGTCCTACTACCAGACACAGACAGGTCATCTGCGATGCACATTGCCCATCGCCTCAGTGCCGCCATCTCTGAAATGTCACTCACGCATATCGGAGAAACGACGCAGAGGGTTTCTGTCTCAGCAAGCATCGGCGTCGCGATGTTCCCTGAGAACGGACATGACCTCGAATCTCTCTTGCATCATGCCGACTGTGCGATGTACGAGAGCAAGGCGGATAAGCGACTACTCATCGCGCCTGCAAGCACCGTCGCTGCCATGAAGCACGCTGCATAGTGATCATCGATACAAGCGAGCATGACTGGCAATCGAGTTATGCCTCTACGTGGTACCTATTTGATGTCAACATCATCGGGGAGGCTTGCGATAAACCCTGCTTCATCGATGACAGTTATGCCCAGTGACTCCGCTTTAGCCAATTTAGAGCCAGCACCTGGTCCCGCAACGAGGCAGGTTGTCTTTTTGCTGACAGAGCCTGTTGCTGTTCCGCCAAGGGATCTGACCAACGCTTCAGCACTCTCACGTGTCAAGCGCTCTAGTGCGCCAGTAAACACATAGATTTGCCCTGCAAGGATGTCACGTGAAACTGGAACGGCTGCATCTTCGACGATCACGCCTGCGGACAGGATGTCATCAATGGTCTCCTGATGTGCGGCAAACCACTCTGTTATCGATTCCGCTGTGCTCAGTCCGATTTCGTGTACTTTGACCAACGTGTCCGTCGATGCACCACGCAATACACTGAGTGTTCCGAAATGGTTCGCAAGAATCTCGGCTGCCCGCTCACCGATATGTCGAATACCGAGCGCATAGATAAATCGCGACAGTGTGACAGTCCGGCTCGCATCAATTCCTGAAACCAGATTCTCAACCAGCTTTGTCCCCATCCGGTCCAACCCAAGCAGGTCGTCAGGTTTAATCCTGAAAATGTCCGCCGCGCTTTTGACAAGCCCAGCATCAATCATCTGGGCCAAACGCTCTCCGCCAAGACCATCGATGTTGAATGCCAAGCGGCTGACAAAGTGCTCGAGGCGCGTCTGGAGCTGTGCAGGGCACTCTGCTACATTTGGGCACCGAATAACTGCTTCACCATCCGGGCGGACCAATTCTGTACCGCAGCTTGGGCAATGTGGCGGAATGACATACTGCACAGATGACTCTGGGCGGTGCGCGACAACCACCGATACGACTTCCGGAATGACTTCGCCAGCCCGTTGAATCACAACGGTGTCACCAATGCGAACGTCCTTTCGGTCAATCTCACTCTGGTTATGCAGTGTGGCCCGGCTGACCGTTACCCCAGCACACACGACTGGCCGCAGCTTTGCTAAGGGAGTAACTGCACCGGTCCGGCCAACCTGAACCAAAATATCTTCAACAATTGTCTCGACCTGCTGCGCTGGATACTTGTAGGCAATTGCCCAGCGTGGAGCTCGCGCGACAGATCCAAGACGCCTCTGCATATCGGCATCGTTGACCTTTACAACCATCCCGTCTGTGTCATAAGGCAATGCTGACCGAAGCTGTTCCCACTTTTCGATATGTGCGACGACATCATGGATGCCGTTACACAGCTGCACATGTGAGTCTGTGTGTAATCCGGCTGAGCGCAGCCAGTCGAGGAGTGATGTCTGCGATTGCGGCTCCGGGGTTGTCGATTCCCCGATGCTGTAAAACGCAGCTGCCAGTCTCCGCTCTGCGGTGATCTTTGGATCCTGTTGACGAAGCGAACCAGCGGCTGCATTACGGGGATTTGCAAATGTCGCATCACCTGCCGCTTCCCGTAAGTCGTTGATACGCCTAAATTCTGCATGGGGCAGGTAAACCTCGCCGCGGACTTCACAGAGTTCAGGAGCATCTTCGATCGTCATCCGCAGCGGAACACTCCGGATGGTCCGGACATTCGCGGTGATGTCCTCGCCGGTGGTGCCATCCCCACGGGTCGCTGCACGGTAGAAAACGCCCTTTACGTACGTGATACTTACAGCAAGGCCATCCAATTTCAGCTCACAGCAGTACTGAATGTCAGCATCCTGGTCTAGCTCTAGAAATCGCCGTATACGGGCATCAAATTCGATCAGCTCATCCGCACTGAATGCATTCGCGAGCGACAACATCGGACGACCATGAACAACCTCTGCAAACCCTCCACTTAGCGGTGCACCTACCCGCTGCGTTGGCGAGTCATCGGTTATCAGATTGGGATTTGCGGCTTCCAAGGCGATGAGCTCATGGAGCAGCACATCGTATTCAGCATCGGAGATTATGGGCGCATCATTGATGTAATACAGCGCGTTATGATGGGCAATTTCCGTGCGCAACCAGCTAATTCGTTCACTTGCATCCAT
>CAIWTR010000327.1 GCA_903915615.1 uncultured Armatimonadota bacterium | reverse complement strand
CCTTTTAGCCAGCGTCCGTGTTCGAGCCCATAAATGACCGTGACGGCAAGACAGGTGAACAGGCTGAAAATGGCGATGCGGCGGACGAGGGTTGTGACTTCGCCTTGAAGCCGGGTTCCTTCCAGCTGGATGTCGAAGAGGGCGGCGCCGATCTTGCCAAATGCGGTTGCGCTCCCGGTTGCGGTAACGTTTAGGAGTCCGCTCCCACGCGTGATCATCGTCCCGGAAAAAACAAAGGGGGTATTATCTCCGCCAGGCTGTGCGCTTTGACTGTCACCGGTTCTTGCCACGCGCTTTGAAACCGCCAGGGACTCGCCGGTGAGGACAGACTCATCCACCTGGAGGTTGCTCTCACGCAGCAGGATGCCATCCGCTGGTACGCGGTCACCTTCCCCAAGCACAACCACATCGCCGCACACCACAACCTGGCTCGGTAACACAATGCGGTGTCCACCACGGATGACCAGCGTCCGTGGACTCGAGAGGTCTTTCAGAGCATCCAATGCGCGCTCGGTTTTTTGTTCCTGAACGATGGTGATGCCGAAAATGAAGACCACGCCGCAAAGCAAGAGTGTGGCTTCCTGAGGATCGCCCAAGATCAAGTAGACAATCCCGCAGGCGATGAGGAGCATGAGCATCGGTTCGCGGATGATGTTCAAAACCACCACCCAGAAGCCGCGTTGCCCGGTAGCCGGGAGGGAATTTGGACCATCCGCTACAAGACGCGCTGCGGCATCCGTTTGTGAAAGACCCTGTGGCTCCAGTGGGTCTATGACTGTTTCAAACACGGGTGCTACTGCGGGCATTGGGGATTCTCCGGTGGGAAACATCCCACCTTTGTATTACATCTATATGACAACGCTGCAATTCAAATCGCCCGAATGGCGTATGCCGGGGTTCATTGTCAGCCCTATGCTGACTGCGTTGCTGGTTTCCAATGATGTAGCTCAGCTACACGCGTGGACAGTTATGTCCAACACACATAAACCGCGGACTGGAGTCTGCGGTTTGTTCGTTTCTAAGAGAAGTGGGCGTTTTGCTCAGCCCGCAGACGGTCACAGAGCCGCCCCTCCGGGAGAATCACATCATCGTATGTTAGCGGATGATCACGGCTGACATCATGCTTCAGCACACAGCCCTCGGCAAGGCCCATCGGGAGGAGGTTCTGCTCACGCACAACATTTGCGTTTTCACACTGCCCGTAGGTCATATACCACCCGATCCCATCCAAGGTCTGACCAGCCTTGAGGTCGGTCTTTGCAAGCGTGATGACATCCACGACGGGAGCGCCCTGCGGCGCGATGACAGCATCCCGGAAGAGCGCAACACGCGCCGCCGACAGCGGGACTTCCACATGGCAGAGGTGGTACGGCGTGTAAAAGCTGTACAGCGGGCCATCCCCCATCTTGTAGTACCGGAAGTAATGCTGCTGCCGAGGGTCATCACAGTAGCCGATCACATACACGCCCGGGCCTGGCTGCGCGCCGACAACGTAGTCGACCATCCCACCCATTTTAAGGAGCGCATCCGCATCGTAGACCGATGTCAGCTCATCCACATGCCCGCGAAAATCACGGCCTTCCATGCCGCGCTGCGACACCCGCATCCCGGTATGGTTTGCCACAATCGCCTGTTCGAAAGATATCTTAGAGCCATCCGCAAAGCTGGTCACCATATGCGCCTGCTGGCCCCACTGCTTTGCAAACCCCGCCTGGGTGGTCGGGTTACGGTAGGCATCCTGCAGTCCCTTGATGTTTCCGCAGACCAGCGGCTTCATCCCGATGCTCTTGACATAACGCCACAAGTTGATCTCAACACCAGGTTGGTCGCCATCGCAGCCAGACAGAATCACGCCGGCATTGTCCGCATAGACCTTCAAAATCGGTCCGATAGTCGCATCCAGCTCGGCATTCATCATCACAACTGACTTGCCGTGCGCGAAAGCACTGAGGAGCACACCCGCTGCAAACTCAACCGTGCCCGTGACTTCGATGAGGACATCGATGTTTTTCGCTGCACAGAGCAGATGCGGATCGGATGTCACACATGGGATTCCGGCATCGATAGCGATATCCAGCTCGGCCGTGGATGTCACATGCTGCGTTGTCGTGATGCCCGCTTCTGCGTATGCCTTTTCGGCCCCGGAAAGTGTGCGATTGGAAACGGCAGCAAGCGTCATCCCAGGGATGTAATTGCAGATCTGATTGCTAATGCCCCAGGCCATAAAGCCGGCACCAATCATCCCGACGCGGACCGGCCGTCCTTCCGCTGCACGCTGCGCAAGGGCTGTGTCAACGATAATCATCTTGCATCCCCGATGCCCGCCGTAGCAGAAAATGCCGCAATGTCCTTCATGCAGAGCTCCCGCGCCGCTACGCCTTCGTGATGATCCCGGTACCAATGCATCGTCGTCGCTACCGCATCTTCAAGCGCAAGGCAGGGATCAATCCCCAAAACCTGCTTTGCCTTGGAAACATCCAGCATCAACAACCCGGCTTCATGCGGTCCGCTGACCTCTGTGCCAAATGCAACATCCCCAGAGCCGAACGTACTCTGCGCGATATTAATCACATCCCGGACCGTGGCCGCCATGTGAGTACGCGGGCCGAAGTTGTAGGCGCCAGCAAGGGATGGCGTTTCGTGCAGCTTCTCCGCCAATTCAATGTAGCCGCGCAGCGGTTCGAGGACATGCTGCCACGGACGCACAGAATCTGGTCTCCTGATGGACAGGGTTTGCCCAGATGTCCACGCGCGAACGGCATCCGGAATCAGGCGGTCTTCCGACCAGTCGCCGCCGCCAATGACATTTCCCGCACGGACGCTTGCGACCGCGACACCCGCATCGTTTAGGAACGACTGACGGAACGAGTTGATCACGATCTCGCACGCGGCTTTGCTCGCGCTATACGGATCGTGCCCGCCAAGTGTGTCATCCTCGCGGTATGGCCAAGCCCACTCCCGATTATGGTAGACCTTGTCGGTGGTGATCATGATGGCGGTGCGGCAGTCCGGGCACGCGCGGAGCGCATTCAGGACATTTGCGGTGCCCATGATATTAGATGCAAATGTCTCCAATGGTTCGCGGTAGCTAAGGCGGACGAGCGGCTGCGCCGCGAGGTGGAAGATAATCTCTGGGTTTGCGGCTTTGATCCGGCTTGCCGTGCGCTCGGCATCGCGGATGTCGCAGACGTGGTGATCACAGCATTCAACAATGTTGGCTTCGTTGAAGATGCTTGGTTTTGTGTTTGGATCAAGGGAGATTCCCGTGACATTTGCGCCGAGCTGCGACAGCCAGAGCGTGAGCCAGCTGCCTTTGAAGCCGGTATGCCCCGTGATAACGACGCGCTTTCCCTTCCAGAAGCCGGGTGTCATTGTGTTTCCTCTGCGCTTCGCTCGGACATGAGGGGCCAATGGGCATCTTTTCCCGACATCCCGATGGGTTCCAGCGGCCACTCGATACCAAATGCCGGGTCATCCCACCGCGCCCCGCGCTCGCAGCCGGGTGTGTAGTATTCGCTGACCACGTAGCAGATTTCGGCGTCATCGGTGAGGG
>CAIWTR010000326.1 GCA_903915615.1 uncultured Armatimonadota bacterium | reverse complement strand
CGCTCAAGACGCGATGACTGCATATCAATCGTGTCCTGCTGGCTCTTGATGGTCGTTCGCTGCTGCGCAAGGCTCTCAAGCTGCTTTGCAACGGCATCTTCGAGGTCTTTGAGCTGCGCCCGTTGTTCGGCAAGCCTTGCGCGCTGCTGCTGCATCACCGCTTCGAACACGCGCTCCGCCGTCGCAACCCGCCCCTTCGCCTCGCCAGCATCCTTCCGCGCCGCCTGCGCTTTACGCCCAGCCTCCACGGATGCCTTCATCGCAATAGACCGCTTCATCAGGGCATCACGAACATCCCGCTTCGCCTTCTCAACCCGCGCAATCGCAAGACGCAAATTTCCACGGGTGGCAGCAAGACTTGCTGTCTCTGCCTTTAACTTGTCATCCGCGATGTTGTATTGCAGCTGCGCCGTCACCACCGCACGCTCCGCGGTTTCCTTACTCGCCAAGGCGCTCTCGGCAGCCTTCTGCGCCGCGACAAGCTTTTTATCCTGAACCGCCTGCTCGCGGCGGACATCCTCAAGACGCTTCTTCGCACCATTCAGCGTCCGCTGGAGCTCAACATTGTCGCGCGCCAGCGCACCGCCACGCGCAACCACCTGGCGGAAGCTGCGGCTGATCAGGAGCATCGTGCCAAAGGATGCCAGCGTAATTCCGATGCCAAAGGTGATCGTGATGAAAATGGCTGTATGGCGGGGACGCAAACCGAACAGAGATGCGCGGCGCTTGCCAAGTTTGTGCCCAATCCGGTCACCCGCCCAGGCGATAAACCCTGATATAGGCAGGAGCAGCAGGAAAAACAGAAGGGTGGTGTTTACCATGGGTAGCACGCCCCCAGTCTACACAGCACTAGCTGGCAACCCGCTTAATAAGAAAAATGCCGGTGATCACACCAATGATGTTCGGTAACTGAACAGCCAAATCTGGAGGGAGGGCGCCGCCTTTTCCAATCGACATCCCGAGCTGGAGCAGCGACCAATACCCAAATGTCAGCAAAACGCTCAGACCAAAGCCGAGGCTCTTCCCAGCCCTGCGCGGCTGCAGGCCAAGCGGTGCGCCAAGCAAAACAAACACGATGGTCGCAAGCGGAAATGCGGTCCGGCGGGCGATTTCGACTTCCGCCTCCCGGGCATCCATTTCCTGACCCAGCTTTCGCCGCACCTGGGCACGCTTGCGCAGCTGATCGGTGACCTGCTCAATCACCGGACGGCTGAGCGCACGGAGGTCTTCGGGTGTCCCAAGCGTGACTTCCTGCAGACGGGTGTCCGCGGTCCGCATCCCGACAAGGGAGTTATGGTCAAAGCTTGTGACACCGCCATCGAGGAGCCAGTTTCGCGTGCCAAGCTTCCACGTGGCCGTCTGCGCAGCCACCGTTACGACCGGCTTAGTGTCATCCCAAAGCGTGATCGTGACACCATTTAAAACACCACGGCCCTTGTCATCAAAGGAGACGCCACCCTCGGCGTGCACCGTCATCCGGCCGCTACTTGGATTCGTAACCGCGACATCGAATGCATTCCGTCCCGCAGCAGACCCGCCGCCGCGCGCT
>CAIWTR010000325.1 GCA_903915615.1 uncultured Armatimonadota bacterium | reverse complement strand
GAATGAAGCCGTCGTTGCTGGCTTCCTGGACAACAAGTGCTCGTTCGCCCAAATGCACGACATCGTCGCTGATGCGATGGAAGCGGTGCAACGTTTGGATCCGATGAGCTTAACGGACATTTTGGATGTCGATACACAGGCACGGGCCTATGTGACATCGTGCTTGGAGAAACACATTGGCGCTTCTTAAATCGATGTTTTCTTTGGCGATGCTTGAGTCAGCGATTTCATTCGTTGTCGTCTTCGCTATCCTCGTCGTGTTTCACGAACTTGGCCACTTTCTTGCTGCCCGTGCATTCAAAATGCCAATCCTTGAGTTTGCCGTGGGGTTTGGACCAAAAATCGTAACCATCGCGCGACAAGGCATTCTGGAATACACGCTGCGTCTCTATCCTTTAGGCGGTTTTGTAAAGATTCGCGGGATGGAGATTGAAGAAGAAGGCGGCGATACCGAAGATAAAGCGCCTGTCGATGAAGATAGCTTCAACAAGCGTCCAGTGCATCAGCGCTTTGCAGTCATTCTTGCAGGTCCGCTTGCCTCGCTCCTAGTGGGCTATCTCGGATATGTTTTGTTGTTTGCCGTCTACGGTAAGCCATCGATGACCGCGCAGATTGGTCAGGTGATGCCTGGTAAGCCGGCTGCAGTTGCTGGTTTACGAGCAGGGGACAAAGTTGTTTCCATTGATGGCAAAGCAGTTACGATTGATACGCTTGTCCCGACCATCGATGCCAGCAAGGGCTCCCCAATGGACTTCCTTGTTGCCGATGACAGCAAGACGGAACGTCACGTCGTTGTAAAGGCTGAAAAAGATTCGACCGGTGGCAAGGATGTCTACCGAATCGGTGTACGGCCGACATTTGTCTTTGAGCCATGCAGCTTCGGAGTTGCGTGGATTGAAGCTGCATCCACGACGGCACAGTACGGCTCAAAACTTGTTTCGATTGTCAAGGCTGGAAAGACAAAAGATGCTGTTGGAGGGCCGGTCGGCATCGCCCAGACATTCTATGCTCTCGCTGGAACCGGGGCACAGACGCGTATCGAGCTCCTGGCAAGCCTTTCCTTGTCTTTGTTCATCTTCAATATGTTCCCAATCCCAATCCTTGATGGTGGTCACCTCGTCCTTTTGACGATTGAGGCTATTCGCCGAAAGAAGCTCTCGGCCATCAATATGCAGCGGGTGTATCTCGCTGGAGCTGCGATCATGGGATTGCTTTTCCTGACGATTATGTGGAACGACGTTGTGAAGCTCATCGCTCCAAAGTAGTTTCCTTGCGGAGGTGACCAACCGTGGCTCCTCCACAACAAAACGAAAACCCCGCCATGGCTCTCTTGCCGCGGCGGGGTTTATATTTTCTGATGCCCTTGTCTAGACGTGATGCGTCGCTGGGTTTAGTGCAGTAAGAAGCTGCTGCTTCAGCACCGTTACGCGCTGAATGATGTCCGCGAGGGCAACCGTTTCAACGACATCGGTGCCGCGTTGCTTCACCTCGACAACCCCTGTTGCCAAGCCCTTGCCAACGACCACACGAATAGGGCAGCCCATCAGATCCGCATCCTTGAACTTTACACCCGCCCGCTCATCACGGTCATCGAAGTAGACATCCAAGCCCGCTGCCTTCATGCTCTTATAAATAGCATCTGCTGCCGCATACTGGGCATCATCCTGCCGCGCCGCGACCACGATGCTGACCTCAAACGGAGCTACCGAAATCGGCCAGATGATTCCATCCTTGTCATGGCTTGCTTCGACAATCGCAGCAAGGGAACGACTCATACCGATTCCATAACAACCCATCTGGATTGCCTGTAGCTTGCCATCGTCGCCAGTGACATCCAGCTGCATAGCCTTTGAATACTTGTCACCCAACTTGAAAATGTGACCGATTTCGATACCGCGCGTGGTGCGCATCGTTCCCGATGTACACATTGGACAGCTATCGCCATCTTCTGCAACTCGGATGTCAGCGGCGACTGTCCAGGTAAAGTCCCGGCCAGCGGCTACGCCTGTGATGTGGAAATCAGCCTTGTTTGCGCCTGTTACTGCACTTTGTAGCACGGTCACGGCATGATCCGCGTAAATGGGAACGCCAGTGAGGCCAACTGGACCGGCGAAGCCAACGGGAGCACCGGTGACAGCGACCACCATGGCTTCAGGAGCAAGCTCGAGCTCAGCGGCGCCGACGAGGCGTGCCAGCTTGACATCGTTGACCGTATGGTCGCCACGGACCAAAACGACAACCGGCTTGCCATCGGCGGAGTAGATTAGGGTCTTGATAAACATCGATGACGCCGTTCCAAGGAACGCAGCAACTTCATCAATGGTCCGTGCATTGGGTGTGTGCACTTCTTCAAGGCTGACAGATGTCGCCGTCTCGCTTGTGGCGGGCGGGTTCACTGGACATTTCTCAGCATTTGCCGCATAGGAACAGGAATCGCAGCTAAGGACTGTGTCTTCACCGGCATCCGCCAGCGACATAAACTCCTGGTTGTCCAAATCGCCAATCGCACCGCCATCGGCATCCACGATGAGATAGCGAAGCCCGATGCGCTGGAAGAAGCGCTCGTATGCCGTTCGCTGCGCTTTGTAACTGGTGTCCATCGCGTCAACATCCCGGTCAAAGGAGTACGCATCGAACATCAAAAACTCGCGTGTTCGGATCACACCACCGCGTGGACGTGGCTCATCCCGGAACTTGGTTTGCACCTGGTAGAGCATCACCGGGAGGTCACGCCATGAGCGCAGCTCCTGCCGTGCAAGATCTGTGATGACTTCCTCGTGCGTGAAGCCAAGCGCAAAGTCAGCCTTACGGCGGTCCTGTAGCTTGTAGACGACATCGAGGCCCCAGCGGCCTGTCTCTTCCATCAGTTCCTTTGGAACCAATGTTGGCATCCGCATTTCCGCGCAATTAATAAGCTCTTGCTCCTCGCGGAGAACCTGCTCCATCTTGCGGATGACCTTCCAGGCAAGAGGGAGGTAGGTGTAGACGCCAGCGCCCAGCTTGCGGAGATAGCCCGCTCGCAACAATAGCTTGTGGCTTGGAATTTCTGCTTCTGCAGGAACTTCGCGAAGTGTCGGGGCGAAGTAGGACGATGCTCTCACTGAAAGGCTCCTCGGATGTGGCATCACATCGATAATCTTGATGGAAAGTGTATCACTGGATGTCTGTTCACTTGGTTGACCGGATGGGCAGCGGGTGGTTGCAACGATGTATATTGAACTGTGCTGAACAACAAGTCGAAACGAGAAACAGGTGATTCCTCATCGCTTCCCGACCTTGAATCGGCACTCAAGTCGCTCTATCGCCTACAGCTTCGGGCTCTCTGGATGCTCGCTGTTCGGGTGATCCTGTTATCGATGCTGATAACCGTGCTTCGACTTACGATTCCTGGTGTCCGGAGCATCAACATGATTCTGGATGCCGCCGCGGGATCGCTTGCTCTCTGGCCATTCTGGACGAGTATCGGGAGAAACTGGGCGTGGCGGTATAAGCTTGCTGATGCGTATATCAAAGCAGAGCGATACCCGGATGCGTTGACGGTTCTCGAACCTCTCCAAGGGGTTCAGGCGCGTCTATTCGATGCAGATGGGCAAGGCAGAGCGCTAAAGGCATTGGCGATGGAGAAGAACATTGAATCCAGATGAGTTCAACTGGCAACCGATTTTTTTCAAATGGTTGATAGCCACACTTGTGATGGCGCTGCTGGGTGCGGTTGTTTCAGTACTGATGGGGTTTCCGGCCTACTTGATTGGGGGCGTCTCGATGGTCCTCACCGGGATGACCGGCTTGTTTGTACTTGCCAGTAAGATTTCCGGACGGAACGGATAAAGAAATATGGCCTGGTTTTTCAGCACAACGGTAACGACATCGGGAGACCTTGCAGCGCTGCGGTATGTTTTTCTTGCGCGGCGTGCCGGTCAACGGGCAAGTGTTGATGCTACAGTTTCATCCATCGTCAGTGATGTACGTGCGACTGGAGATGATGCGCTGCTGTCTCTAACGCGGCAGTTTGACTGCCCAGGGATAGCGACATTACGCGTTCCGAAGGAAGCCATCTTGGCCGCGCGACAACGCATCGCAGGCTCAACCCTTGAAACGGCTCTGCTTGTCGCGAAAGACAGGATTACAAGATTTCACCAAGCGCATCGGCGATATTCGTGGCTGGATGACTCTGTTCCCGGCGAGCGCCTCGGGCAGCGGATTATTCCATTTGCATGCGTTGGAATCTACGTGCCGGGTGGGCGAGCGGCCTATCCTAGTACGGTGTTGATGACTGCTGTGCCTGCACGCGTTGCGGGTGTCGGTAGGATAGTTATGTGTACGCCTCCGCAGGCGGAAACCGGTCTTCCACCGGATGGAACATTGGCCGCTGCGCATATTGCTGGTGTGGATGAAGTCTATGCAGTCGGTGGTGCGCAAGCCATTGCTGCGATGGCGTATGGCACGGCTACCGTTCCCCAAGTGGATAAGATCGTCGGGCCTGGGAATGCCTACGTTAATGCCGCGAAGCGGATGGTTTACGGGGATGTCGGTATCGATATGCTTGCGGGACCGAGTGAAGTCGCGGTTGTGGTCGATGAGACAGCCGATGTCGCAGGTGCTGCACGCGAGTTGATCGCCCAAACGGAACACGATCCGATGAATGCGGCGTTACTTGTGGCATCGAGTCAGGCATTACTCGACCAAATCAATGCGGAGCTCGAGCAGCAGCTGGCGACACTTCCACGCGCAGACATCGTCCGGGCATCGCTGTCGGAGCAAAGCGTCTCGGTCGTCTGTGACAACCGGGAGTTAATGGTGGCCATTGTAGATACATTTGCTCCAGAACATCTTCATCTTGATGTCTCCGATGCGTGGGAACTTGCGCATACCGTGCGTAATGCCGGTGCAATCCTGGTCGGGAAACACACATCAGCGGCGCATGGAGACTATGTTGCTGGACCGAGCCATACGCTTCCCACAGCTGGAGCCGCGAGGTTTTCCAGCCCATTGAATGTGGATGACTTTACAAAAAAGACCAGTGTGCTCTGGCTGGATGAACGGGTTAGTCGTGAGCTGGCTTCGTTTGCTGAGGCCATTGCCACCTATGAGGGCCTCGAAGGCCACGCCCGGTCGGCCCGTGGTGATGTCGGGGGAGAGACAATATGAACGCTTTGCTGATGCACTGGAAACGGATGCCGTTGTACGTTAGGATTCTTATCGCTTTATTGATAGGGTCAGTCATTGGCTACATCCTGAATAACGTTGGCAAACCGGATTGGGTTATTTACCTCGAGCTTCCTTCGAAGACGATTCTGAGAATGTTGTCGATGCTGGCACCGCCACTGGTTTTGGTGGCAGTGATTCAGGCATTGGTGAAAACCGAGATTCCAGCGGGCGTTGCTAGGCGCCTTGGTGGCCTCCTGCTCCTGAATACCGTTGTTGCAATCCTGATCGGGTTGTTTGTTGCCAACGTCCTCCGGCCGGGCGCTGGTGCGAATCTGGAAAAACCTGCTCCAAAAGCAACGCTGGCATCCAAAGAAGCGGATCCGGACAAGAAGCTGATTCTGGAAACGATGGAGACGGCCGGTTACAAAGCACCTGAACCTAAAAAGGATGTCTTTGCAGCATTCATCGACAATGTTCCGAAGAGCATTGGTTCGCCGCTGAACGAAAACAATGTCATCGGTGTGATTATTCTTGCCCTGATGTTCGGCGTTGCGTTGCGAAAGCATAAGGACACAGCCGTCAAGACGGTGGTTGATGTCATCGATGTTGCCTTTGCAACATTGGTTTCGGTGCTGATGGGCGTGCTGCAGTGGGTGCCTCTGGGCGTTGGTGGCGTTGTGGCGACGATTGTTGCCGACAAGGGGCTGGCTCCACTACTGTCACTTGGGTGGTTTATTCTTGCGGTCATTGTTGCGTTGATATTGCAGGCCGTTTGGTATTTGACCCGTATTCAGTTCAGCAGCTGGGCATCTCCAAAGCTCGTCCTTATCGGATGTCGCGATGCGTTGGTGATGGCCTTTTCGACAGCATCATCCACGGCGACAATGCCAGTAACCTATCAATGCCTTCGTGAAAAGGTTGGTCTTCGGGAACGGTCGGCATCCCTTGGCGCGTTGGTTGGTTCGAACTTTAACAACGATGGAACGGCACTCTACGAGGCTGTTGCCGCGCTGTTCGTTGCGCAGCTGCTTGGCATCAAGCTGACGCTGATGGCGCAGGTCGTGGTTGTCCTGACTAGTATTGTTGCATCTGTTGGGGCGGCGGGTATCCCGGAAGCCGGTCTTGTCACGATGGCATTGGTTTTCAACGCCGTTGGCCTTGACACTGGCTTTATCGCATTGATCTTCTCTGTTGACTGGTTCCTAGATCGCTGCCGTACAGCCATTAATGTGATGGGTGACATCAATATCGCCTGTATCCTCGATGGCCGCAAGCGCGAGAACAAGTCTGAGGAGCAGCCAGTCTGATGCCAGCCGTCGACAAGGTAAGCGTCTTGATACAGCGTGGCGGTCGCTTGCTACTCCTTGCGGATGATGGAAAGCGTCTTGAGCGTTTGGTTGTAACGACGGCGATCCCGCCGCTTCCTGGACTTTGGTCTGCTACGGAGAATGGCGACCGGATTTTTCTTGTCGATGGCGGTGCCGATAATGCCGTTTTTGTGACAACGGGAATTCGGTTGTGCGTAGTAGATGTGGCATCCGGACGGCAGCGCTTGCTGTTCAAAGATGGCTTGCTACGGGATCACCTAGGGCGACCTGTAAATGATATTGAAGGCGCCACGGGAAGTGGACTTGCCGATTGGCAGCTACTAAGTGTGCGGCTGCTGATTGGCGAACGTGTGCTTCACATTACGCTAAGCCATCCGCTCCATGGAGCTGCGATCTGTGCTCTCGATGCCCGGACTGGCGCTGCTGTTGTGGTGCAGAGTGGACTATGGAAGCGAATGGGTACCGCGCTTTATATCGATGAACGGGCCGGTGTCACGGCTGCTGTCGAGCGGGATGCCATCGATGTTCCACTCGTTGTCACCACAAAAAACACGGATGCGAGGTTGGTTATTGGTGTTCCTGCAGGTGCTGTTGGCAAATTCAGTGAGGTGGCTGTGAGCCCGGATGGCAAGGTTGTCGCTGCAGTGCTCGCAGGGAGTGCCATTTACTTGATTGACATGGTCCGTCGGACAAGCCGTAAGGTCGGTAGTGGGACGTATGTAGCGCCTCATTGGAATGGAGCAAAGTCACTTATGGCCATCAAGCAACCGGGGGCTGGCCAAAAGACTGTGATGGTTGAGATTAACACTGAGACCTTGCGTGAGCGGACAGTCATTCAGGATGTGGATGCGTTTACGGTGATTTCTCGTCGACGATCAAACTGGAAAATCAAAACGACTCCGTGATAACATTCGTACGTTGCAGCCATACCCAAGTGGTAAGGGAACAGATTGCAAATCTGCCATGCACCAGTTCGAATCTGGTTGGCTGCTTACAGAGAACAGGCGTACCCAAAGAGGGGCGCCTGTTTTTTATTGTCCGCATGCGTATCGATTAATAATGAAATCGATGCTTGTGTAGGAACATCGTCTGCGTTTGGCGAACCCTGCCACTATGTCTAACCATGTTGATCAGGTGTTGAATCCTGAACGTGATCGTGCGTTGCTTGGCCGTGTGATGCGGCGGCAGGTTCGCTTGTCTCTCGGTGTAGCGTCTGTTTTCCTGGGAATTGTCTTGTTGTTGCCTGTTTTCAATCTTTACTATCCAGAACTGGCATCCCAGAAGATTGGTGGATTTACATTGACATGGCTGATTTTAGGTGTGCTCTTTTATCCGATTACCTGGGGGCTGAGTGCCATCTTTATCCGGAAGTCAAATGCGCTTGAGGATGCCATTGAGCGTGATGAGAAGAGTGGGGTGGCGCATTGATTCCTCTGTTGTTTGTCATCCTCGTTACCGTCGCGACGGTATTGCTTGGAATCATCGCGACCAAACGTGCACAGTCGGCATCTGACTTTTTCGTGGCTGGGCGTCAAGTAAGCGTCTTTATGAATGCATCGGCCATTTCAGGGGAGTACTTGTCAGCCGCATCGTTTATGGGTGTTGCTGGTTTGGTGATGCGCTTCGGCTACGACGCGATGTGGTACCCGGTTGGGTACGCAGCCGGCTACTTGTTTTTGCTGCTGTTCATCGCTGGGCCGCTTCGGCGCTTCGGGGCGTACACGATTCCTGACTTTGCCGAAGGTCGCTTTGACTCGCCCTT
>CAIWTR010000324.1 GCA_903915615.1 uncultured Armatimonadota bacterium | reverse complement strand
GACCATGGCAATGTTTCTTGCACCAATGTAGTTGGCCGTATAGGCTGCTGCAGCATTGGTTTCAGCACCATCAACATCGGTCCAGGCGGCACAGTTGATGATGCAGTCCGGCGCATCATGCTTCGCACGCTCCGAGATTGACTCCACTTGCGAGATATCAGCATCTGGACGCACCCACGGGATTACCGTATGACCAAGCGATGTAGCCACTTCAACGATCTGCTGTCCAAGCATTCCACGGGCACCCGTTACACATATGCGCATGATGTAAGAATACCGCATCGGTAAAAACTCTCTATAAACAGGTAGTTATTCCTGTTTCAAAGCGTGCCATTTCATTTTCTATGTTGGAGTCGATTCTGGTTGCCGATGATACAGACGTGGACTACAAAAAGCTTGGCTCATACGCCGTATCGTCACCGGAACCAGCTCCCATCAAAAAGAGGCGCAGGGGCCGTCCTTCGTTGCATGTCTCTGAAGATGCATTCAAGTCACTTTTGATCGCATCTAGGGATGGCATCTACGAGCTGCACATCCGCGGAGTCATCGATGGAACAACCGTCCTTGCCTTCCGGGAAGTGATGTTTTCAGCGATTGGACGACAACCCAGAATTCTTCGCCTGATGCTGAATGACATCGATGACATTTCAGATGTTGGAATCAGCAATCTGGTCACGACTGCACGCGTCGCTGCAATGATGCAGGTGGGGATTGAAGTCGTTGCAATAGGGCGTGTTCACGAGATGATGTCAACATCTGGACTGCTTGACTTGATACAGCATCCAGCGGTAACAGTCACATCGCCTGCTCGTGAATCGGTCGAAGCTGTACCGCTACGCCGCGCTGCATAGCCTAGAGCATTTCGTGTGTAAAGGTACAATGGGGCGTGACTAACACACCTGAGTTACCGGCAATCCACGCAGCAAAACGCGTTATAGGCACGGCGATTGATGCGCTAACGACGCGGATGAATGACATCAGTCCGGATTTTCAGGTGGCTGTGGATACAATCGTCAACAGCGATGGCCGCCTGATTGTCATGGGGGTTGGTAAGAGTGGGCATATTGCCCGAAAGCTTGCCGCAACCTTTGCAAGTACGGGAACACCTGCTCTGTTCGTTCATCCAACCGAGGCGATGCATGGCGATCTTGGGATGATTGCTGAGTCAGATACTGTTTTGGCAATCTCTCAGAGTGGCGAGAGTGATGAGCTTCGTGTCCTCCTTCCGGTCATCCGCAACAGGGCAAAAGCGATCATCGCGCTCACTGGCGGACTCATGTCAACACTTGCCAAGGCGTCGACTGTGACGATCAGCACAAGCATTCATCAGGAAGCTTGTCCACATAACCTTGCACCGACGACATCCACTACGGTGGCGTTAACGATCGGGGATGCGCTCGCAATTGCGGTGATGGAAGCGAGGGGCTTCTCCCGCGAGGAGTACGCTGCAGTACACCCTGCAGGCTCCCTCGGCCGAAGATTGGTAATGACCGTCCATGACCTGATGCGTACGGGGACCGAAATTGCGATTCTGCCTGGGACATCTACGCTTGGGGATGCTATCGCAACGATTACCAAAGCTCGATCTGGACTTGCCTGCGTCATCAACGGGACTGGCACCCTAATCGGTGTGCTAACCGATGGTGATATCCGTCGGGCATTCCTGACATTTGGACCAAACGCTTGGTCTGAGGCGATTCAGGAGATGATGACGACTCATCCGGCTACGATTTCGGGTAACCCCTTGGCGTACGACACATTGATTTCATTCGAGCGGGGAGTGACTCGGATTGGTGATATTCCCGTCCTTGATGGCGATGCAAAGCCAATCGGTGTCCTTGCTTTGAAGGACCTTGTCACCAATGGAATCATCCCGCATGAATAGTTCGTTTCAGCGAAAGCTTGCTGGCGTTGAAGTCCTAATCTGCGATGTGGATGGCACATTAACAGATGGCTCCGTAACGTTTTCTTCCGATGGGGCTGAGTATAAAACCTTCAATGTACACGACGGTCTCGGAATTGCTCTTGCCGTTAGAAATGGCCTCGACATCGTCTTCATGACTGGTCGCATCAGCGAAATGGTGTCACGCAGGGCGGCGGAGCTTGGCGTAACGACAGTGCTGCAAGGCATATCAAATAAGCGGGATGCCATCGATGCGCTGGCAATAGTCAAAAACTTAAACTTGGATGCTGTTGCTTACATCGGGGATGACCTCAATGACCTGCCAGCAATGGAGCGCGTTGGTCTGGTCTTTGCCGTTCATGATGCCTGTGAGCATGTTTGTCGACAAGCT
>CAIWTR010000323.1 GCA_903915615.1 uncultured Armatimonadota bacterium | reverse complement strand
CACTGGAACCGCAAGTAAGTCGTAGTGCTCGAGTACAGTAGCAACTTGTTCCAGTTCGTCATCAGGATGAACGGTGACCAGTTTCTCGCCATCCACCATGATGTTCCAGAGCGGTGTGGTTGGGTCTGAGACAATCAGATCGCGGAGAGAAATCACGCCAGTGAGGCGGTGTTCTTCATTCACGACATAGATGTAATAAATAGTCTCAGCATCCGGGCTAAGTTCGCGGATTCGATCGATGGCCCCTTGTGATGTCAGTTCAACGGACATCGCCACGTAGCTCGTCGTCATCAGGCCACCCGCACTATTCTCATCGTAGTGCAGAAGCTCTTTCAGCTCCTCAGCTTCATCTTCATCCATTTCCTCAAGCAGCTCTTTTCGCTTGCTACCTGAGAGATCCTGGACGATGTCAGCGGCATCATCAGGTTCCATTTCTTCCAGAATGTCTGCAGCCTTTTCGGGTGCCAGCTGCTCGATGATTTGACGTTGGACATCATCATCTGCCTCTGAAACAGCATCGGCTGCCGTCTCGACCGGAAGGCTATTGATGAGCGCATTGCGCTCCTGCGGGTGAAGCTGTTCGAGAATGTCGGCGATATCGGCAGGGTGCAGGTGTCTAAGGCCATCACGGGTGGTTCGCAACCGAATGACCGATGTGCCATCCCCGCCGGTTGACTCGACATCCGACCAAGGAATAAATGGAGATTCATCCCATCCGAAGCGTTTCGCCAAGGCATCCGCCCACGCACCGGGAAGGACACGTCGAATGACTGCGTATTGTCCGGGGTCGACACCAAGGACGACGAGAGAGCCATCCGGTGCGTATGCTAGCCGAATATCCGAGACACGGACGACCCGCATGTCCTGCGTATCCACGAGCTGATGATCAAGGACGTGTTGTTTGAGGAGCATGGGCCCGGGCGCGCTCTCAGCTTCATCGACTGGTCCAACAATTTTGATTTCCCGCTGGCTTAGACTGACCTTCGTCCAAGCAAAGACCTTGGTCTTGCCGTGGAACTGGATAACTCCATGTGTCACGATAGGCAGGTCATCTCCACCGCTCCATGAAGCGGCGAGGTCGGAAAGTACACCATGGTGTGTCCCATTGGTATCGATTACCTTCGCACCGAGGAGTGTCGTTGCCAGAAAGGCCCCATTAGCATCCATGTCGGTATTCTACAGGAGTGGTTCCTCGTGGAGGAACAAAACGGTGCCGCAGACGAGTATAATCCCGGTAGGAGAATATGATGGAAACGATTACTCTGGGTGGTGGTTGCTTCTGGTGTGTGGAAGCCGTATTCGAAGAGCTCCGTGGGGTCTCCAAGGTTGAATCCGGTTACTCCGGCGGTCACGTTGTGAATCCATCTTACGAAGAAGTCTGTTCAGGCTCTACCGGCCACGCCGAAGTGGTTCAGGTGACATTTGATCCGAAGGAAGTATCTCTTGCAGATCTGATTCGTATCTTTCTGACAACACACGATCCGACACAGCTCAATCGTCAAGGCAACGATGTGGGAACGCAATATCGCTCCTCTGTCTTTGTCAGATCGGCTGAGCAAAAGAAGATTGTCGAAGTCGTCATTGATGAAGTGAACAAGGCAAAGATTTGGCCGCGCAAAATCGTTACTACGATTGAGCCATTCAAAGCCTATTACGCTGCTGAAGACTACCATCAAAACTACTACAAGAAGTTTGAGGATCCAAACAACCAGCAAAAGGCCACACTTAACCGTGGTTATTGCGCGCTAATCATTGCGCCCAAGGTTGCGAAGTTCAGGAAAATGTACAAGGACAAGCTGAAGAAGTAGAGCCCTATTCGTTAGGGTCATTACGGAGACGCTGTTCAGAGAACTGAATGGCGTCTTTTTGTTTTATGGTCGGCTGCTGTGATGCTTGCCTTCGCTCATGCAGCCAAAGGGATTTGATTCTGCGCAAACAGCCAGGTCCTAAGGACGAAGAAAAATGTGCATTGGGGGATTTTGTCGATGCTGTTCAGAGGACCTGAAACGGTGTCTCTACAGTGTTGCCCCACATTAGCGCTAGGATGGAAATAGATGGTCATGACGGACATCAAAATTTTTGGAACACATGATGGTGACACGATTGGGCAGATTACCCGATGTGCACAAGACGAGTCAGTGGTTGGTGCGGTTCTTTGCGGGGATGGTCACCGTGGCTACAATATGCCTATCGGTGGAGTTATCGCATACCAAGGCAAGATCAGCCCAGCTGGCGTTGGCTTCGATATCGCCTGTGGGAACAAAGCTGTTCTTACAAACCTGATGTGGAATGACATCCGCAAAGACTTCCCACGGCTTATGGACACCATCTATAAATCGCTTAGCTTTGGGATTGGTCGTGTCAATACAACCGACGATGTTGACGATGCCCTGTTTGATGATGCCGCTTGGAATGACATCGATGTGTTGTCGTCCGCAGGCCTCCGTGACAAGGCAAGACGTCAGCTTGGGACTGTTGGATCAGGCAACCACTATGTGGATGTTTTCAGGGATGAAGCTGACAGGATTTGGATTGGGGTTCATTTCGGTTCGCGAGGTCTCGGGCATACGATAGCCAGTCATTACATTCGTGTTGCCGGCGGGGAACCGGATGGCAATATGGATTCTCCTCCAGCCCTACTTGATGCAAATTCTGAGCATGGACAACATTATCTTGCAGCTATGGAGCTTGCTGGTCACTACGCGTATGCTGGACGGAACTGGGTCTGCGCAAAAGTAGCATCGATACTTGGAGCACAAATTCTCGATGAAGTCCACAACCACCACAACTTTGCTTGGAAGGAAAGCGTGATGGGCTCGGATGCCTGGGTGGTGCGTAAAGGCGCTACACCGGCATTCCCAGGACAACGTGGATTTGTCGGGGGCTCGATGGGAGACATTTCGGTCATCCTTGAGGGAACCGCGGGTCAGGTGTCTCGTGATGCTCTCTTCTCAACCATCCATGGTGCTGGAAGAGTCATGAGTCGTACACAGGCCGCAGGAAAATTGATCTACAAGGGTCCGAACAAAGGCCAGCGAAGTGGCGGGCAGGTTTCGTGGGAAATGCTAAGGAAGTGGATTGGCGATCAGGGTGTCGAGCTACGCGGCGGAGGTACAGATGAATCGCCACATTGCTACAAGCGCCTCCCGGATGTCCTTGCATGCCACGCCGGGACAATACGCGTTATCCACACACTGAGGCCGCTGGGAGTCTGTATGGCTGGAGATGATGTTTTCGACCCTTACAAGGACTGAGCATCATTCATCAAACAAAGCAGGTTGTATGTTGGGAGCATCAGCATCGGTTCGCATCCAATAGCCATCTCCAGTAGAGCGAACCACCCCTTCACTGCGAAGCTGCTGCATCTGCCAGCTGAGGCGATATTGCCAGCGCGAGACGCCAGGGTGCCCTGACTGCGAAAGCTCATCCTGAGGCCGGAGGCTGTCCTGCGCGATGGCATATACGCGTTGATAAATGGTGCTCCAGTGAAGCGGAATGGTAGTTGTCAACATCACGTGGCGTAATGCCTCTTCTGTTGAAGAAGCAAGGTTGATCGTCGAGACCAGTTCACTCGATGTAAACATCGGAACGCGTGTCATTGCGGAGGTTGTGTTGGATGTCAGATCATCTGGATTTAGGATGGATTCCAGAGTGTGAATGACTTCACGCAACCTTATTTGCTCAGCGGATGGGCAGTCTTGTACAGCTGTCAAGTCTGCAAGTTCAGCGGTGAGAACCGCGAT
>CAIWTR010000322.1 GCA_903915615.1 uncultured Armatimonadota bacterium | reverse complement strand
GATGACCTCCAATCCGTCGTCGACTCCAATATCGAGCTGCGCCGCGGTGCCATCCCGGCCGTCGAGCGGATTATTGAAGAAGAAGTCGTCCGTTTCAATGGCTGGCTGTCCAGCCGTGCCGTCACGCCTGTCATCACTGACTTGCGTAAATGGGCGCAGGCCGTCGCCGATGAAGAGCTGTCCTCAGCACTGCAAAAGCTTCCCGACCTTGACGAGAAGTCAAAGCGGATGGTCACTCGCCTTGCGCATAGAATCATCAACCGCTTCCTCCATGAGCCGACAAGTCGCCTACGTGACCAGGCATTCGATGGCAATGCGGCTTACTTTACGCACGTTGTGCGAGAGCTGTTCCCACTCGATGAGAATGTAGCGGCGGCAACTCACATTTCCGACAACAACAGAACAGCGGAGTCCAAGCAGGGTAAGGGTCAGGTTGCTTGAGATGAACATCCGATTTGGCACCCGTGGCTCAGCGCTTGCGCTTTGGCAGACGCGATACGTGATGGCGGAGCTGACGGCTGCGAATGCAACCGTTACAGCGGCCTATGAGATTTACTCAACAAAGGGTGACCGGGTCATCGATGTTCCCCTACCGCAAGTCGGTGGCAAGGGACTGTTTACTGCGGAGCTCGAAGCGGCGCTGCACGCCGGTGACATCGATTGTGCCGTCCATAGCCTCAAGGACCTCCCGACAGAACAGCCCGCCGGGCTTGCACTTGGCGCGATCATGCCACGTGCGGATGCCCGTGATGTCCTGATTTCCCGAAGCGGAAAGACGCTTCTAGAGCTGCCGCAGGGCGCTGTCATCGGAACCAGCTCGCACCGGCGCGGTGCACAGCTCAAGGCATTCCGACCAGATATTCAGCTTGCTGACATCCGCGGAAATGTCGATACGCGCATCAAGAAGGCACTGGATCCAGATGGCCAGTACGACGCGATTATGTTGGCATCGGCCGGGCTTGACCGCCTCGGCTTTGTGGATGTCATCACAGAGCGTCTCTCTCCAGAATTAATGCTTCCGGCTCCGGGGCAGGGTGCGGTTGCAGTGCAGATGCGTTCCGAATGGGATGGCATCGCACATTTCACTGCACTTCACTGCGTCGACACGGCACTTTGTGTGACGGCGGAGCGCGCATTCCTTGCAGGTCTCGGTGGTGGATGTTCGGTCCCTGTCGCAGCGTATGCAGTCATCAACAACGGAGCTGTGGAAGTGACCGGGCGTGTCTGCGCCTTGGATGGTTCCACGGTTATCACCGTAGCGACACAGGGAACGTGCGAGACGCTTGCTGAAGCAGCTATCCTTGGCGCAGCGCTTGCAGAAATGGCCCTTGCACAAGGGGCGGCGACCCTGCTGGCTCACTAGGTGAAGCGGTATTGCGTTGTCAACACGCGGGCCGTACACCAACAGGCAGCGCTCACAGACCTGTGTATTAACCGCGGTTGGGATGTCCTGGCATTTCCGTGTATTGGCGTCGAGCTGACTAACACAACTAAGCTATGCGATCACTTGGCTGCGCCTGATGTGTCCTATGCGTGGTTGGTCCTCACCAGCAGCAATGCCGTGGATGCGATCGCTGTCGCAGCCGAAAATCGCACCTTCATCCTTCCACGACTTGCCTGCGTCGGCGCCGCCACTGCAGCATATGCCGAGGAGCGGCTGGGTGTACGACCGACATTTGTCCCAACAGTCGCTACTGGTAGTGCTCTTGCGCAGCAGCTTCCCACAAACTCTGGGGAGCGTGTTTTGCTGCCGCAATCCGCCATCGCAAGTCCTGAAACGGCAGCGATTCTGCAGTCGCGCGGTGCGGTTGTCGATGTGATTAGTGCCTACTCCGTTCATGCAGGCTCCGGCGGGGATGATGTTCCGGATGCAGTGCTAAGCGGGAAAGTAGATGCCGTGATGGTGACAAGTCCATCGGCGTTGGATGGCTTTCTCACCCGGATGGAAGCGGCGGGTGTGCCTTACACATCGATTGAACGGCTGATCTTCGCACCGATAGGCCCAACGACGGCGAAGGCTATTTTCAATAAATCCCTCCATGCGTTGCCTGTTCCAACCGAACATTCTCTGGAGGGACTTCTCGATGTCCTTGCCTGCTATTTTGATAGACTTGAAACACCAAACGAATCCCAGCAGACCTGAATAATGCAATCCGAAAACCCAATGCCCATCCCGATGCTGCGGCCACGCCGCTTACGGACATCCGCGACGATGCGCTCACTCGTGCGTGAGACGATTCTGCGTCCCGCCGACTTTATTGCGCCGCTCTTCGTCCGGCACGGTAACGGAATCCGACAGCCCATTAAGTCGATGCCCGGTCAGTTTCAGCTCTCTATCGATCAAGCCGTTATAGAAGCGCGTGACCTCGCGGCGCGAGGTATTCCAGCCGTTATTATGTTTGGGATTCCTGAGCATAAAGATGCGTGTGGAAGCGAAAACTATTCCCCGGATGGCATTATCCCAAGTGCAATCCGCGCCATCAAGGCTGCGTGTCCTGACCTGCTCGTGATCACTGACATGTGTTTTTGCGAATACACAGATCACGGCCACTGCGGAATCATTAATGTTCCAGGTGATAAGCACCACATTCCGGCCCTCCCGCATGGCTATCTCCTAAATGATCCAACCCTTGAGCTACTTGCGAAGGCATCGGTTGTCCACGCGGATGCCGGTGCGGACATCATCGCACCAAGTGGGATGATTGACGGGATGATTGCTGCAATTCGCACGGCTCTCGATGCTGGCGGACACAGTCACATTTCCGTGATGTCTTATGCAGCGAAGTATGCGAGCGGGTTTTACGGCCCCTTCCGG
>CAIWTR010000321.1 GCA_903915615.1 uncultured Armatimonadota bacterium | reverse complement strand
GGTCTGCAGGAATTCTTCGAGCTTGCCAAGGACGTTCGATGACCCCGCCGCGGTTTCGTAGCACCCTGTCGCAGTGGCCACGATGGTGCCAAGCTTCCCAAACAATAATTCCTTCGCGATCTTTTCTAACAAATCTTGCAGCGGAACCATGGTGTCGTCGTCGGTGCCGAAAACCTCACTGACTAACGGTCTGGCGAGGTTCCTGCGTCGAGGGGCAGCAAGGTCTTCAGCTCTGCTGGCGTGTTCGTCGCGTGCAACTGAAGTTTCCACAACCGGCGGGACTGGCTCCGTGACAGTGCTGGTTGCAGATGCGTCCTGATTCGGCAGACCGGATGTTTGCTGAATTTCTTTGGCAACCGTGGGGACTTTGTTTTTACCAACTTTCAAAGATTCAAGTTGTTCACCAAGCACTGTGTCAGTGATGGGTAGCTGTGCAGAAACGCTACCATATTCTTCGGTTGCCGCCGTGGTCCGCACAACTGGCGGGACGGACTCCGTGGCAGTGCTGGATGCACTCGGGGTTGGTTTCGGTGGCAGCGACAGCGGCTGATCCGCAGAAGCAGGCTGTGCAGCGCTGCTTGAAGAGCCTGCTGCCTGTGTTGCATTGGCAAATTGCATTCGCCTATCTGTGCAGAAGACCTTGACGACGACGAGATCATGCGCATCACTTGCTCCGCCGTGACGGACTCCGACCTTCGAATCCACTTGAAAACTGTAGAGACCGTAGGTGACCGCGACGTCGCCGTGTTTCCACCCGACCGGGTGGGAGAAGATGAAATTCAATCCTGCAGGCTGTGCAGCACTGTGCGTTGATCCAGGCTGTGCAGCACTCGAAGTTTCACCTTGCTTAGAAGTGTAGCGGGGGTCAAGTTCCTCCATCAACGTACTGATCATGATGAGCTTTGTGTTGAAGTCGCCGCCCCAGATCAACCGATCAGGGGAGCTGACGCAATGGAAGCTTCTGAAGTAGTTCCTGCGGCTATCATTAGTCAACTTGCGTTTGAACGACGAGGGCGCGTGGCAGTTGATGATGGACACTGCGTCGCCATCTCTTTGCAGGCGCACCCTGAAGTGTTGGTAGCACCGCTCTGGCTGGTGGGGCACGAATCCTGTCACAAGCTTGTGCTCTGTGATCTCAACACGGTCACTTTTGGCAACGATCGTCGTGTAATTGCCGTTGGTGTAGATGTCGACAGGCGGTACCGCACTGCCGTCGAGGAGCAACCGGATCCATCCATCGATGTCTCCGTCTTTGATCTTATCTTTCAGGCCAACACCAAGTTCGCCGAGCTCACTCAAGCAAAGAATGTCTAGCTCATGCGTGACGAAAGCCGTGACGAGGTCCGATGTCAACTGGGGTTGCTTCTGCCTCCATTTCGGGCCGCCAATCTCTGACAATTGGATTCCCAAGTTGTAAAACCCCACTGCCAATTCGGGCGCGTGGTCCGATAGATTTGACTGCGGGGATTCTGCAGCATCACCTGATGACCAAGCGGGATGTGTGGCATCGCTTGCGGAACCGCGCTTTGCTGGTGGCGATCTGAGTGTGGGCTGCTGAGCAGAGGGAGCATCGATTTCAGCACCGCTGGCGGAACCACGCCTTGGTTCGTGCGCCATGTTTGCTAGCGCCAGTGCAGAAGAAGCACCGGCTTGAGCTGCTGCGAACAACGCGAGGGCACCGCGGTGATGAG
>CAIWTR010000320.1 GCA_903915615.1 uncultured Armatimonadota bacterium | reverse complement strand
TGTACCCAAACCCGGCAACCGGTGAGCCTGTCACGCTCGCCCGCTGCCAGGATTTGCTGACGGTGTTCCGTCGCTATGGCAAGGCATTGCTGATCCACACCCCAACGGCGGCTGCGATGCACCATGCGGTCGACATCGCAAGCTTCCTCGGTGCAGGCAAAGTGATCGCAAGCGGGATGGGCGGAGTTGAGTGGCGAGAGGCTATTGACTACGCCGTGCGCCCAACAAACCTCTTCCTCGACTTCAGCGGTGCGCTTACGAGTGAGAAGATTGCATTTGCGATTCAGCGCCTAGGCGGCTGCCGCAAGCTGGTCTTCGGTTCGGGTTCGCCTGGTACGGACCCGGCGGCGGTCCTCGCACTCCTCGATGAGCTTGACCTAACGGATGATGAACGACATCGTATTTTGTATGGCAATGCGCATCGAATCTTTGGCGAAATGCTTGGCGCCAACGAAGAGAGCACGGCGGGTGGCGGGCTAACACTTACCCCGATGGGTGGCTAGTGGCGACATCATCGCTGGATGGAGAAAAGAAAGATCTCCGTGCGTGGGCGAAACGCCAGCGCGCGGAGTTTTTGTCTTTGGATGCCGCTGTGATGGATGAAGTGTCTACACAGCTATCGGATGCGTTTCTTGCCTTGATTGCAGAGCGCTCCTGGATACACATCGCTGTGTTTATTCCACTGCCGGGCGAGCCTGACATTTGGACACCATCCCAGCAGCTGATCGCCACCCAAGCTGCAAGAATCTATGCCCCCCGGATGATGCCAGAGAACCAGCTGGATTTGGTGATGATGACCAATACGACAGCGCTGGTTCGTGGTCCATTTGGCGTGATTGAGCCGCCTCTTGAGTCGAATGCCCTTGCGGATTTGACAACTCTGGATGCCATTTTCATCCCTGGACTAGCGTTTTCCAAGGATGGTGGCCGCCTTGGTTTTGGCGGAGGCTGGTACGACAGGTTGCTTGCAAGAATCCCGGATAAGACCATCAAGATTGGCGTTTGCTGGAATGAGCTGCTGATCGATTCGGTCCCGATGGATGCTTGGGATGTTCACGTGGATGGCATCCTCACCGAGGCTGGATATGTGACTTCATCGCGAAATATTCACTAAATTTTTCTAAATTATAGTTATAGACGCACCAATGCGACCGATTGTGATTGACATCGGGGATATCTGCCCTGATAGGGTTCGGATATGACCACACTCGTTTTGCTGTCGATGTTCCTGAGCGGGACGTCTCTCCCTGTTGGTTCAATTTCCAACCATAAGGTACAAGCCACGCAGCCCCCCGTCGTTTCAGTACAAAAGCCAACCCTTGGCTTCATCCTTGGAAAGCTGCCAAAGTCTGTCGGAACCAATATCTTTGCTGACACATCAAGCAGCGCCGCAAGATTGAAACGATTCAAAAGAAGTACGATCCGATCAACAAGCGTATTCAGGACAAATACCAGCCCCGGATGGAAGCGATTGCACGCAAGTACCAAAAGGAAAGCCTGACGGGAACCGTCGAGAACTCTCCGGTTGCCGAGGCACGCCGCAAGATTGTGATGGCTAAGTTCCGCAAGGAGCTCGAACCGATTCAGGCAGCCGC
>CAIWTR010000319.1 GCA_903915615.1 uncultured Armatimonadota bacterium | reverse complement strand
GTGTTCTCTTATCACCGGATGTCGACATCGAGCAGCTGGCCGCAGAAACCGATGGCTATAGCGGTGCGGATTTGCGCGCCCTGGTCAACGATGCCGGCCTTGAGGCACTGGTTCGTATTACGGATGAAGGTGGCGCCGAGTGCCTCACAACCGAGGACTTTGAACACGCAAAGCGCGCTATACAGCCGGAAGTCGCGCCCGGGCGGTAGTTTAAGCGCGGGCAGCCAGCCACTCACGCGCAAGGATTGCGTAGAGATGGCTGTCCAGCCAGCTGCCATCCGTGTCCGGATAGCACTCCAGCATCTGGCCTTCGAGGCGAAAGCCGAGGCGTGTCAATAACCGGATTGAGCGTGCATTACGCGGGTCGGTATCTGCCGCAATACGATGTAAATCCCACGTTCTAAATGCATGGTCAAGCATTGCGGTGACCGCTTCAAATGCGTAGCCAGTCCCTTGAAAACGCTGTGCAAGTGTGTAGCCAAGCATCGCTTGGCGGCCGTTTGAGAGGTCGCCAAGTATCGCGATGTCGCCGATCAGCTCACCGGAATCTCGAAGACGGATTGCAAACTGACAGCTGCCTAAAAACTCGTCAAGCGTTGCATCCGCAGCCCAAAGGACAAAATCGTTCGCATCTTTACGTGAATACGGCACGCTCCAAGACTGGAAGCGTGCCGTTTCAGGTTCATTGCGATAAGCGTGGAAGAGCGGCGTATCGGACTCCACAAAGGGAGTAATCCGTAACCGCTCCGTCAGCAATTCGGCATCAGTTCTTTGGGGCATTTGCCTTGAAACGTCCCAAAATAAACGCCTTGTCATCCGCAGATAGTTTCTTGCCGGACTTATCGAGATATTCACCAAAGAGCTTGATTTCTGCATCCGTTGCCGGGCAGCCAAGATTTTTGTTCTGTCCGGTTGGCATCAGGTTGGAGTCGACTAGCTTTTTGCCTTTGGCATCCAATGTCGCAAAAAATGGAATACCGCCACCTGCGCCACCAAGACTGTTCAGCCACTTCTCGCCATTTGGATTTTCGAATGGCTTCTTTGGGCCTTGCTCGAGCACATCGAGGGTGACGACTACAAACTGCTTGTCAAAGCGCTCACGGACCGCTGGTTCATCCAATGTCTTTTCCATCAGGCGGCACCAGCCACACCAGGTTGCTGTAAAGCGCACAAATACGACACGGCCAGACTTCTTTGCATCTGCAAGGGCATCTTTGATAAGGACATCCGCGTCCTTTGGAGCAACTGCAGGAGCCTGAACGGCAGCGGAAGATGTCTGCTTGGTTGCAGGTGTGGTCGGGGTTGCCGGTGTGCCCTGAGCCCCGATCAACGCAACCATCGTAATAATTCCGAGCATCATGCCTTAACTCCATTTTTAGCAAAGTGTGCAACCAGGCGCTTTACGCCATCAGCGGCATCATCCGCGCGGTAGCTTGGGCGATAATCCGCGTGGAATCCATGCCCAGCTTCGGGGTAAACGACAAACTCCCCAGAGATTCCCGTCTTTGGAAGGACAGCCTTCATGGCATCGATTTGTGTCAACGGGATGCCGCCATCCTTGGCACCATAAAGTCCCAATACAGGTGCTTTGAGCTTGGTTGCGATATCGAGTGGCTGTGTTGGTGTGAGAGCAGTTCGGTTGCCATCCAGGCGTCCGTACCACGCAGCCCCAGCCTTGAAGCGGGTTCCGTGTGCGCACGCAAGCCACACAACGCGTCCGCCCCAGCAGAATCCTGTGATCCCAGCCTTCTTTGCATCCGCCTGCTTTTGCTTGCCGACCCAGTCCATGAGGGAATCGATATCAGACATCACCTGCGCATCCGGCACTTTGGAGACGATATCCGCCATGATGGAGCTCATCGGGGCCTTGGTAGCATCCCCTTGGCGTTGATACAGATTTGGAGCTACTGCATAGAAGCCTAGCTTTGCAAAGCGTCGGCAGACATCCTGAATATGCTCATGCAGCCCGAAGATTTCCTGGATGATGACGATGACGGGAGCTTTTTTGGCACCTTTTGGATGTGCAACGTAGACATTCATTTCCACGTTATCCGCGCACTTGAAGGTCTTCATGCCGGCATCGAGGCCATCCGGGCTTGTCTGCACATAGGATGCTTCCACCGGGGAAACCGCGAGTGCAAACCCGGCGCCAATCAGTCCGGAAACCAGTGTCCGTCGTGAGACAGAAGCGTCTGTCGGGACCCACTTATCGTTCTCAAGTTCCATTGATCCACCCTCCTTGCCAACCAGCAACCGCATCTCGCGACTGTCTAATCGCCGCGGAAGAAGTCACCCAGTAATCTGCCGAAAATATGCCCGAGGAAAAGGATGTTCCCTCCAAAGGCCAGGGTTTCGCCGAAGCCAGCACCGCCAAAGATAGCGAGCATCAACCCTGCTGCCGTCACTGTACCGTAAAGCATTCCAACCGAGCGGTGGAAGCCATCCTGTGCGAGAGTGATGCCGATATGCGATAGCATCCCAAGCGGATAGAACACAACTCCGAGAACAAGAAGCGCGGGTCCGGCTGGAAATCCGCCAGCGGCAGCATGCCCGCCTCCGATGAGAAACTCATCCTCAAAGCGCCGAACATCCCCGGTCACCGACTGAATCAAACCGAGCCACCCGCCAATGGCCACTGCCATCAGCATGAACTGGATGCTCCACGTCTTCACGAAGTCGATTCCAGCGCTTGGGTAGTTTGGCTCGCTGAGGTACCAAAAGCCGATCATCATGATGGCTGCCGAATATCCCACGAGCTTGATCAGGGCCTGTAGCTTTTGTTGTTTGCGTGAGAGAAACGCACCATGATGGGCACCGCCGCCGCGGGGAGGCTGCACGTGCGCCGAACGGCTTGTTGTCCGATGGAGGCGCTCAAGTTTCATCCGGGCAGACCCATTAAATTGGTCAAATTGCAGACAAAATGTGTAGTGCTTGGCGGCATCATCGAGGCGGCCCTGCTGCATGTACACATCACCCATAATTTCCTGCGCCATCGCATTTCGGTGATTATGAGACAGCGAGCGGATGGCGTGTTCTTTCGCCTCGATAAAGCGTCCCTGAAAGTAGCACTTTCGGGCAAGCTCAGCGTATTTTTCGGACTCTATGTGGGCTGCCTGGACATTTTGCGGCTGTGGACGCGCGCCTCCGCCTGTACCTGCACTTCGCTGCGTCTGAGCCTGCGGGGGTGGCGCCGGGCGCGCAGCCCGTGCTTGCATTAACAGCTCGGCATCGTAGACCGCCCGCGCATCGGCATCCCCGAGGATACGGTACGCATCCGCGATGGCGGCAAACTTCCGAGCCGCGCCTGGGTCTCCCGTATTGACATCCGGATGGTAGGTACGCGCAAGCTCACGGTAGCGCCGCTTAATTTCATCCGCGGTAGCCGTCGGCGTGATCTCGAATGTCTGGTAGTGCGTCCGGGTTGCCATACGTGTCTTTTAGCTGCCTACGTTATTCAGATTCGTGAAATAGCCTGAGTAGAACTGAATCACAATGATACCAACGATGACAGCCGCGAGGAGGAGCATCCCGACACCCGCATAAACCGCATACTGGCTTGCCTTCATGTCGGCATCGGATTCGAGGTAGTCCGCAACCTTGTCCATCATGATGTCCAAAGAACCGGTTTGTTCACCCGTCCGCGCCATCTGGACGGCGATTGGCGAAAGCAAACCTGTGCTCTCAAGCATCGCACTCAGCCCGCCACCTTGCATCAAAATCGGGACAGACTCCACCATCCGGAGTCCAATTCCACGGTTTCCACAGGCGCGCGCGGCGATGTCAACAGCAGTTGGGAGGAGGACGCCTCCCGAGTAGAGGGCACCAAGTGCGCGGGTAAAGCGCGCCGTGGCGTACGATTGTGCCACACGTCCAGGACCTGGAATCAGCATCATGATGCGGTCAAGGAATGCCCCAATGCGTGGAAACTGGTTGATGAAGCGGCTGGCGTACCAAAGCGCAAAGATGATGGCTGCGGTGATGCCAGCGAAAATCAGCTTGGACTGCACGAGTGCCGTGCCCGCCTGCCCCATCCCGGCGCCTGCCCAGCCAACAATCAGGATGACAAGTCCCGCAACGGCCAGCGTGATTTTCGGCTTGAGGGTTTCGCGCTTGAGCTTGCGGCGAATCTCGATTTCTCGTTCGAGGTAGTGTGCAAGGCGTGAACACATCACTTCGAGGAGACCGCCCATTTCTCCGGCCCGTATCAGCTCACGCTGCATGAGCGTAAATGTATTCGGGTACTTCTCCATGGCTGCCGATAAGGGCTGGCCGTTTGAAATTATCGTGGCCGCATCGGCAAGAATGCTCTTGAGCTTGCCATTTCGGGTCTGTCCACGCAGGGCCTCGATCGACTGCAACATCGGGACACCGGCATGTATTAGCGATGTCAGCTGGCGGTACATCGCCGCGAGCTCTGGAAGCGGAACCTCATCAAGGATGGGCGTAACCGTTACCGTAAATGGTCGTGGCCCGGTTGTGTTTTCGCGTACATCGGGGGCGACACGTTGCTGACTGCGTTGCAGCTCGGGGCGTACAACCTGCGCGGGCCGTACAGACTCGAGGGATGTTTGCGATGACTGCTGTGCCGCGGTCTGGATTTTGGTCGGGACCATCCCCTGCTGACGCAGCAAGGCAGCGGCGAGCGCGGGTGAATTGGCATCGATGATGCCGCTCATCCGCTCCCCTTCCTTGGTGTCCGCTAAATACGTATAGGTAGGCATCGGCTATTAAAGTCCTTCGGCAAATCCATCAGCGAACTTCAGGATAGCATCTTTCAACGCTACCCCAACCAGGATGGTTACAGCCACGGTTGCGACCACCGTCACGGCAATTGAGCCCCAGGTACGGAATGCCCGGTCGCCATCGACAGCGGCCATCGATGCTGCCTGCGCAGTATCCGCAAGCTGTTTCAATGTTGCTTCGAGCGTACCTGTCCGCTCGCCTGTTGCGATTCTGGCGATGGCATTGTGCGATAGAAATTCTAGGCCAGCGATGGTGTCCGCAAGGGTTTCGCCGCGGTTGATCCTGAGTGCGGTGTTGCGGGCCTGCTCTTGGAGGACTGCATTTTCGACCGATGAGGCTGCAAGTTCGATACCGCGTCCCAGCGGCAAGCCGGCCTTTACCCCTTGGCCAAGCGAGCGGACAAACGCAGCTTCGGCTCGGGCATAGGCTGTCCGGCGGGAGACTGGGAAAAGTAAGGCCACCTTTCCCGCAAATGTCGCACCGGCGAGCGTGGACCGATAGGTAAGAAAGAGAAAATGGATGCCATGGACCGCGAGGCAGAACGGGATCCCAAAGCGGATCACATCCAATCCCCAGATTTTGAGGGTGCGACTTAGCTGGTTGGCATCAATGCCACGGACCATTGGCGCGATGAAGGCAAATGCCCAGATGTTTTGCCAGAACAACCACTTCGTCCAAGCCATCCCCTTCGACAATGCCATATCGGTCTCGGCACTCAGTGCGGCTTCCGAGCACGCGAGCTCCAGTGTCCCCGTTGTCTCACCAATCTCAAGGAGGCCGAGCTGGGATGCGGTTACGGGAATCCGAACCGCACGCGTGGCACTGCCAATCGATTCGCCGCTTCGTACCCGGTGTGCAATCTGCAGGGATGCTGTTCGTAAACCGGCATGCCGGGTCCGACCGCCAATTTCTCCAAATGCTTCCGCAGCGGAGAGTCCTGAGTGAATGTAAGCGCCAAGCTGACGGAAAAAGAGTGCAAGCTCCGCCGCGGGCGCAGGTCGAAGGAATGCCCCGGACACTGGTGCCGACGACGAAACAGCCACTTTCTGCCCATCATGCGTTGGCGCTGCATAGATCTGCGCCCCACGAATACCTTTGCCATCCACTTGTGCATGGGCATCGGTTAACGTTGTTGCATTCACCACCCCACGGACTGGATGGCCTTTGGCATCGGTGGCTTCGTAGCGGAAGAGCGGCACAGCGTGATTGTACCAATGGCACTCACGGTAGGATTAGCACATGGTAAATCTCCACCAGCTGATTCACGATGCCCGCCTTCGCCTCGAGACCACCTACCAGATTCGCGAAAGCGCTCTGGCTCACGGGCGCGCCCTTACCCGTACCTGTGCGAACGCGATCCGTGCGATGCACAGAGGCGAACTGGATGCTGCTGACACATCTCTTGCCGCTGCCTCTCTCGAAGTCGCGCGGATGTCCGAGCTGATGCAGCCGCACCCAGAGCTGCTCTACGCCGGGTATGTGCAGGATGCGCACAAAGAGCTCGCCGAAGCGAGCTGCCTGCTTGCGCTCCTCCGCGGAACCGACCTGCCAAGCTGGGATGCCCTTGGTATCGCTCCAGCCGCCTGGCTGAATGGCCTTGCTGAAGCAGCATCCGAAGGTCGTCGCCACGCCCTCGACCTGCTGCGTGCAGACCGCGTTGAGGATGCGGAACGCATCCTCGGCCAAATGGATGAGATACTTTCTGCGCTTGCGACGGTGGACTTTCCGGATGCCGTAACAGATGGCCTGCGCCGTACCTGTGATGCACTCCGCGCGGTTGTTGAGCGTACCCGCGGCGATATTACGCTGGCAGTTGTTCAGCTGAGACATCGGAATGCGATTACTGCCGCGAATACGCACGTCTAATGAAGTTAGGCTCAGGGTCATAGGTAGCCCTTCTGCCGCATCGATGTGTGGTTAGCCCCACCCACGATGACATGATCGAGCACTGGGACGCCCATGATTTTCCCCGCTTCATGGAGGCGGCGGGTGACTGCTATATCTTCTGCGGATGGTTCTGCATCCCCGCTTGGATGATTGTGACCCACGACGATTGCCACTGCCCCGGAGCGAATCGCATTGCGAAAGACCTCCCGTGGGTGGACCAGCGTGGATGCATGATCTCCAATCGAAACAAGGTCAACGCCACGGACGTGATTGCGGTTATCTAGGTGCAGCGTAAAGAAGTGCTCACGGGTTTCCCCAATCGTCCGTGCGCGGATGAATGCGGCCGCTTGTTCAGGTCCGCGCACAGAATCGATCGGCCGGTCATCTGGAAGGGCAAGGCGTTTTGCAAGCTCCGCAGCGGCAGCGACACGCAATGCGCCCAATGGGCCCAAATGGGGGATGGTGTCAAGCTCGCGCAGCGGCGCAGTGCAAAGCAGCGAAAGCCTTGGATACCGCTCCAGCAACTCGGCGACTGCCTGGTCAGCGCTATGAGCATCGCCAACCAGAGCAGCCAGGAGGGCATGATCAGACATCCAATCGCCAACACTCTGAACCACGTCCCGGACAGCCTCTGTGCAAGGCGGTTGCACAGCGGTAACGGATGCATCGGGCCGCATCGCACCCGCAGCCGGCAACGGCTGCAGGCGCTTGGCCTTAGTGGAAACAGTGGATGATGTGATTGTGGTCATGATGAACCTCCCACATTACTAATCGAAAAAATTGTGGCCATTACTACACTTAAAGTGAAAATAGATGAGGGATTTTTCTGAAACTGAAGACTGCTTCCTCGTGATGCCACTTAGGTGCAAATCCGCGTCTCAAAACACGAAAAAACCCGCGGGCTCTCACCCACGGGTTCTTTACGCACTCCCAAAATAAACTTGTGGGCTAGACCGTATACGTCACTCCATCATGCGCGACGTTTACTCCATGCGGTGCAAACGTTCGAATCAGATCATCATGGAGAAGCCCACCGTTGTGGCTAAAATGCGTCGCGACAACCGTCGTTGCATCCACAATGACATCTAGCGTACGCAGAGCACTCACCATCTCAATCACACCATCCACGCCGAGGTGCCCACGGTTATTGGATGGCTGTCCCCCAAATGTACAGTCAAACACGGCAATATCGACCGGGCCCGCCTGACCAAGCGCAGAAACCGTTTCTGCCGGCAGCCGCCCAGAGTCGTGGCCCCAAAAGATTGTCTTGCCATCCGGGCGGCGGATACGCAACAAAAGCGCATGCTCGCAGTGGTCCGCTGGCAGTGGCAAAATCCGTGTGCCATCCACGAGGTCGACCTCGACAAATGGCTGCAAATCCGGCTGAAGATCAAGATTGATTTCCAATGGATCCGGAAACTCAGCACGAATCATCCCCGTGACGACACAGTTTCCATACACCTTAATTGGGACCTTGGATGGTGTAACCGTATAGGGTTCACACGCCCACTCGAGCTCTGTTGGGACGATATGGTCCGAGTGCTGGTGCGTAAAAACAAGTGAATGAATATTGCAGAGGTCTCGCCCCGTGCGCTGTAACTGGCTTACCGTATCGGCGGAGAAATCGAGTTTGATGACGTTATCGATGATAGCGCCAGCTCGTGTTCGAATATCCGGACCTTTACGGGAACGCGCTTCCTGACATGCGATACAACGGCAAAAGGGTGCGGGCCACCCCTCCGCCGCTGC
>CAIWTR010000318.1 GCA_903915615.1 uncultured Armatimonadota bacterium | reverse complement strand
TGTACACATCCCGAACACGGTCATCCAATTGAACCAAATGCCATCACGGTTTCGCAGACGGGGTCGATTGCAATTGCATCCTGGTCCGCCAATCTCTTGCTTGAATATGCTGCGGATGGGGCTTTGCTTCGTTCTGTGGCACCCCAATGTGATAACTGTGCGGTGATCTCGGATGGCAGTCACATCACCAGCCTTCCGGGACGGGGCATTCTCGTAACTGATAGCCTCTGCGCAACCGTTTTTGAGGTTGATCTTCAAAGCGGGGATGTCACATTTTGCCTAGGAGGCTTTGGCACCGCGGATGGCCTCCTATTGTGTCCGCATGGCATCGCCGCCTGCCCGGTTTTAGACAGGATTTATGTTGTCGATCACGCCGGAGCGTGTGTTAAAGTCTACCAATCGAATGGGAGCTTTCTCTTTTCGTTTGGCAGCTATGGCAACCTCCCCGGCCAGCTCGACCAACCCGTTGGGATAGCTGTAACGCCATCCGCAATCTATGTAACTGACCGTGGGAACGCCGCTGTTTCCGTGTTCGACACGGCTGGAAAATGCCAAATGCACTGGTCCAGCAAGGAAACTGGCAAAGGCACACTCAGCCGGCCAGGTGCCATTTCCCTTGCAAAAGATGGCTCACTCTTTGTCTCGGAACATCTGTGTAGCCGTGTATCAAAATTCAATGCGGATGGCAGCTGGGCGCTGACGTGGGGCAGCGAAGGTCGGGATGAAGGGATGTTCCGCGAAACGGGTGGAATTCGGGTTGTTGATGATGGAACTGTCTGGGTTGGTGACATTTATAACCGCCGAGCCCAGCAGTTCAACCAAAACGGTGAATATCTAAGCCAGATTTATCTGCCTGCCGCACATCCCACAGACTTCATCCTGGATAAGCAGGGGCGCCTACTGGTCCTCGATGGCCTCCAACAAATCATCCGTCGCTTTGATGCAAATGGTAACCGCGTCGCAGACCTCGGTAAGCGTGGTGGCGGTCTCGGCGAGTTTGCCGGTGGTCCTGGGTCAATCGACAAAGATGAGCATGGACGGATTTGGGTTGTCAGTGGGATGCCTGCCGATGGAGACCTCGGGTATCAAGGCCGCTGGAATGTCCACGAGGAAGAAGCGGAGCGCCTGACGGGCCGTCGCAAGCCGCTGTTAATGCACGTATTTGACACGGATGACACACCGCTGTTCGCACTGGGTGAGCCCGGGAATGGTGTTGGTGAGCTCTGGCATCCAGGCGTGATTCGCCTCCTCCCCGATGACCGCTACCTGATCGCAGACCCGGGAAACTGGCGATTCTCCATCTTCAAACGAGATGGGACCCACCTGCACTCCTTCGGCTCAAAGGGCCTTCGAAACGGTCAGATCATGGCCTTTGGGGGGATGGAAGTCGACTCGGATGGTCGGGTCTATGTCGTGGATTGCGCTGAACACCGCGTCGTGGTCTTCGAGCCGTTGGAATGTGTCGCTGAATAAGTATTAGAATGCAGCATGCAGCTACACATGGTCCAGTGGGACATCGTTTGGGAAAGTCCCGAGCGCAACCGAAATACGATTGACTCGCTCCTTGCAAATGATGACATCTGCCCGGGCGACCTGGTGGTGCTTCCCGAAACTTGTCTGACCGGCTTCACCCACAACCGTGACTTTGCAGCTGAAGATACTCAGGCAGAGCGCGAGTACTTTGCCGCTGTTGCCGCCCGCCTTGGTGTGACGCTTGTCTCCGGCATTATCGAGAATGGCCAGAACATCGCTCTGGTCCACGGCCCGGCGGGAGACCTGCTCGCGCGCTATGTCAAGCAGCGCCCATTTGTGCATGGCGGGGAGGTTTGGCGTGCCGGGGATGAACCTGTTGTCTTTGACTGGAATGGCATCCGCGTCTCACCCTTCATCTGTTACGATCTTCGCTTTCCAGAGCTGTTTCGAGCGGCGGCGGCGCGGTGGCAACCGGAGCTGATGTTAGTCATCGCGAGCTGGCCCGTCGCGCGTATCCATCACTGGACGCGACTTTTAAC
>CAIWTR010000317.1 GCA_903915615.1 uncultured Armatimonadota bacterium | reverse complement strand
TTGACCATGGGCTCCAAGGCATCCATGCCGCCAAGCGCTTCGTAACGTTCATCTAACAGCCACTCAGTGTGCATCTACATAAATCATACCGGACACACACCACAGCAGATTGATCTCCGAACGCGGTGGGACACTTCACAAACGAAGCCACATCCCGTACATTAATCCTTGCCCACTGCTGTCCGGTGCGATTATTGCGTCAGGTAAATTGGAATCCACCCCGCTCAGTCGCCGTTCCAGCATCCGGGAAACCAGGAAACAAACCGTGCCAGACCAACCAGAACATCCAAACCCAATCACCGGCTGGCGCAACGCAGAGCTCCGTGGGTATCGGGCTTTTCTCGATGGCCGGACGCAGATAACGCTGGTCGTTGACCTTCCTGTACAGCTGCGGGATGCAGCAAAGCGCTTCACATTTTCCATCGATGGCATAACACATATCCCGGTACGCTCCGTCTCCGAGCTGGATGGCGCAGCGGATGCGGACATGGTCACTCTCCCCGGAACATTGCAGCGTGCGCTTGGTGAGGCTGAGTGGCAACCTGGTGGGCGTACGACGCGGATGAAGCTCGAGGCGCCAGGTGTTTACACACTCGCCGTTCGCCTCCCGGCCGGGACGTATTCCTACAAAGTCGCACGCGGCGGGACCTGGTCAGACAATGTTGGCAAGGACTTCAAACAGGGCGGCGATAACATCGAGCTCACGGTAAAGCAAGCCGTGATTGTCCGCTTTGTCGTTGATTACAACCAGAAGACCATCCGCAACTCTGCTACCGACCCTGATTCTGTACCAACGCCAACAAAAGAAGAACGCTGGCTTCCATCCACCGTCGCCGAGACCCGCTACCTCTCAATTGTCCTCGCGGCCCCCGTCCCGAAAGGCATCGCGCACAAAGCTCTGACGCTGACGGACTCTGGAACCAAGCGCATTTATCCCGTTCATCCACGCGGAATTCTGGATCAGCCAGAATACTGCCCGGCGATGATGGACCTAACCCCCAAGTGCACCCGCACAGGAATTGTGATTCGGACGTGGAGTCCGGTGGCGCATGCGGTTGAAATCGAGCTCCGCAGTGGGATGGGATTTGCGCAGCGGGCGATGCGAAACATTGGCTATGGCGTCTGGGAATACCGCGCGAATGGCGACTTTCACCTGCGGCCGTACCGCTTTATGTATCACCATGTCGACCGGATTGTGCATGGTGTCGATGTCCACTGCCGCGCTGCGACGCCGGATGCGCAGTGGTCTATTTCCATCGATATGTCGCGGACAAATCCCGCGGGCTGGGAAAACGACCGGCCTGTTCGTGTTGCACAGCAAACGGATGCCATCCTCTATGAGGCGCATATCCGCGATCTGACCACCCACCCGGGTAGCGGCGTCCCGGAGGCCCTGCGCGGAACATACGCCGGCCTCGCGATGCAGACATCCTACCCAGTCACAGGCGAGCCAACGGGCATCAACCACCTCGTGCGACTTGGCATCACCCACCTCCACCTCCTGCCGTTTCAGAACTTCAACCCAGAGCACTCACGCGACTACAATTGGGGCTACGAGACCACGCTCTTCGATGTCCCTGAAGAACAATACGCAACGCGGCCTGGGGATTCTGAGCGAACCATCCGGGAAGTCAAGCAGCTTGTGCAGGCCCTCCACCGCTCCCGTATCGGGTTGGTGATGGATGTTGTCTACAACCACTCCGTCCCGACAAGTGGCGACTCCAGTGCGTTCTGGGCGGCTGTTCCGTACTACTGGTTCCGGACCGATCACGAAGGCAATGTCATTAATGAGAGCGGCGTTGGAAATGCCCTGAACGATGAACGGACGATGGTTCGAAAGTTCATCTGTGACAGCCTTGCTTTCTGGGCCCGTGAGTACCACATCGATGGCTTCCGCTTTGACCTCTTGGGTATCTTCACGCCGGCGACGGCGAAGGCTGTTCGCAAGCTCCTCGATGTCATCCGGCCAGGGATTATTCTTTACGGAGAACCTTGGAGCGGCGGGGGACCGGTACGCCTCGGCAAAGGCGATCAGCGCGGAACCGGCATCGCGGTGTTTAATGACACCTTCCGTGGGCTTTTCCGCGGCGACCTGGATGGCGATGGTAAAGGCGTTCTAACCGGCGCTGGCTGGGATCCGGCGGCGATGCTGCGCGTGCTAAGAGGCTCGCCTGATTTCGCAGCGATGCCATCTGAGAGCGTCAATTACATCAGTGCCCATGACAATATGACGCTGCGCGATAAGCTCGCGCGTGTCCTCGGGGCTGCCACTGACTCAGACCGTGTGAATGCTGCCGTGCGCGCTGGTATCACGGTCACGATGCTGTCTCATGGCATCCCTTTCATCGAAGGTGGCATCGAGATCGGCCGGACCAAAGGCGGCAACCACAACTCCTACAATGCTGGCGACAAGGTCAATCAGTATGTCTGGCGCGCGCTGACACCCGCGGATGCACAGTGCATAAGCCATATCAGTGGCCTCGCCGCGGTACGCAAGGCGCATCCGGCCTTCCGCAGCAATACACGTCTCAGTGGGCCAGCGGTGATCAAGCTGGTTCGGACGGGTTTGCCTGAACAG
>CAIWTR010000316.1 GCA_903915615.1 uncultured Armatimonadota bacterium | reverse complement strand
GTCCTTGATGCATTGACCTATGCGGGGAACCTTGAGAACTTGAAGGAGTTCGAAGGGGATGACCGTTTGGTCTTCGTTCATGGCAAGATTCAGGACCGCGAAGCGGTGGATACGGCGGCCAAGGATGTCGATGTCATCCTGAACTTTGCAGCCGAGAGCCACAACGACCGCGCCATCTTGGACCCGGATGCTGCTGTCCAGGCAAACTTCAATGGGGTTTGTGTGCTCCTCGATGCAGCACGCCGCTTCGGGCATCAACGGTTTTTACAGGTCTCGACGGATGAAGTCTACGGGTCAACCGATGATATGTTCCGTGAAGGGGATGCCCTTGAGCCAAACCAGCCATACTCTGCGGCGAAGGCTGGCGGAGAGCTGATGGTCCGTGCGTACCACGAAACGTTTGGTCTCCAGACACTGGTAACACGTGGCTCGAACACCTACGGACAGTTCCAATATCCTGAGAAATTAATTCCGTTGATGGTGACAAATGCCATCGATGATATTCCACTTCCCGTCTACGGCGATGGCCAGCAGGTCCGCGAGTGGATGCACGTCGATGACCATGCGCGTGGGATTGATCTGGTGCTGCGTAACGGAGTTCCTGGAAAAGCCTACAACCTAGGCTCTGGTTGTGAGCGTGTGAACCTCGATGTCGTCAAGGGAATTCTCGCTGCGCTCGGTAAACCAGACACATTGATTCGCAATGTTGAGGACCGGCCAGGGCATGATCGTCGCTACCTGATGGAATGCAAGAGTATCCGTGCGCTGGGCTTCGATCCGGATGTCAACTTTGAGGCACGTCTTGAAGAGACCGTCAAGTGGTATGTGGAAAATGAGCCTTGGTGGCGTCGTATCAAGGAAAAGAAGGCTGAATATCAAGCCTTTATGGACCAGTGGTACGCAAACCGACGCGGTTAAGGCCTAAATAGAAAACGCCCCCAGGAAATGACCTGGAGGCGTTTTTTTAACTGGATACGTTGCGTTAGTGCTTACCGGTAACCCGGTCGAGCTGTGCAAGGGCGATGAAGTAGTCGTACTTGCTGTTGACTGCATTCGTCTCGGCCTGTGTGAGCGCTGCTTGGGCATCGTAGACGGCAACCTGCGTATCGACACCTTCCCTGTAGCGAACGCCAGCGAGACGGAATGCTTCACGTGCTTCGTTGAGGCCAGCAGCACTCGTGGCGATGCGTTCGTGGGCATCTAGAACCGCGATATGTGCCTGAATGACTTCTGTTTCAATACCGCGGGCAAACTGGTCTGCTTGGATGGCAGCGCGACGTTCATCCGCATGGGCTGAGTCTGTGGCTGCACGGGTCACACCGCCATCGAGTATCGGTTTTTGGAAGACGAGCGTAAGACTACCAGTTGCTTGCTGATTCGCAACCAGAGCTGGGCTTGGGTTGTAGTTTCCGTTGAGCGAAACGGCTACAGAACCATTCATGCCACCCTTTTGATAGCGGGTGTTATGAGATGCCATTTTTGTGCTCAGCCCTGCGGCAATGGCTTCTGGGCGATGCTTCTGCGCAAACATCACCAGGTCCTTGACTGATGCAGTTGGGAGCGCTGGAATCGTGATGTCATCCGGTTTTGTGGGAGCGGTAAGTTTGAACTCAGTGGTCGGTTCAACTCCGATCGCAAGTGCAAGGGATGTCCGCTGAATCTGGGCCTGATTCCGTGCCGTCGTCAGCTGCTGTTGATCGTTGGCCACTTGGGTCTTCGCGCGGAGCACATCGTAGGCCGCGACAACTCCATTACGTAACTGTGCCTCGGCAACGGCCAACTGTGCCTTTGAACGGTCAAGGTTTGCAGCTGCGATATGAACCAGCGAGTCTGCACGCAGCGTCACGTACCACTGATTTCGGACGCTGAGGGCGATGGTGTCCTTGGTACGGAGGATGTCTTGCTCTACGATTAGGACCTGTGTGTCACCGATGTAATCTGCCAGTCGGATCGTTCCGGTTACATCTACAAGCTGCGTCAGGCTCATTTGTACTGAATTCTGGTTCAGGTCAATGTTGCTGCCAAAGACATTTCCACCTGTGTCACCTGTTCCATCCCCACCTGCTTGCCGACTGCGTGTCGGTCCGGCGAGGTTAATCGGGACAGAGCCAGGCGGCTGGATTTGTAGACCGATTGGAAATGGGTTTTGAATCGTGCCTGTCGCACCACCTGCGCCGCCACCACCAAATGCCGCTCCCAAGCCCGACAGGCGGGTATAGCTCGCGGTTGCACGTAAGGTCGGCGACTTAGCAGGACCCAGTACTTGGGTGATGGTGTTCTTGGTTTTACGTAATGATTCCGAGGCCAGCCGGATGTCTGGGTGCTTCTCGAGCGCTGCGGCAACAGCCTGATCCACAGATGAAATAACATCTGCGGCGTGAATCGGGGATGCAAGCGTAACGAGGGACAAGGATGCGGCGATTAATGCGTAGGGACGGGACATAGTTACCTTCCAGCGGACAAGAGGTATCCGCTCTATCACAACGTTAGATACTGAAAAGGATTGCACGAACTTTGCTCCAATCATCAGCGGAATCATCCGGATTGATTTGGATTACATGAACATCAGAGTCGATGGGCAAGACAATGGATTCACAGAGATCCTCCAAAAAGGGGCCATGGATTACATTCGCTGAGCCTGATCGATGAATATTCCCAAATCTGTCATCCAACTGACCAACGCTTGACGTCTTTCGGTCCTTTATGATTTGCCCTACGTGGTAAACGAATGGCCCTACTATTGGAATCCGTGAAATGAAATAGTGTTGTTTGGACTTCTCCGCGGCGTATTCTGGATTGATCAAGGTTACTGACAGGGGTGTTTGAGCTTTGTTCGCAACTGCAATTGCAATCGATGCTGCATAGCCTGTAGCAACGAGAGCCGTAATCGATGGAAACTGGGAAAGAATTTCCTGTACGTGGTCGGCGTGCATTTCGATGTTGTATTTCGTGACGGGTCTATCACTGCGGCCATATCCAAGGAAATCAACCGCAATCACGCCATCTGCAGACGTATCGGTCATCAGGGCATCGTAATCAGCCATACTGCAACCCGGCAGCAAATCATGCAGGAGCAGCGCACTCGGCTCTTCACCAACCTGTTGTGTGCACAGGTCTCCCTCGGGAGTTGCGATGTACTTGATTCTGCTACGCTTGAGACGTTGTTTTGAGAGGGGAGCTGCGAGCTCAATCAGTGCATTGGTAACGGCCATCGCCGTAATGGCTGCCACAACATACTGAATAACTTTGTTGGACCGGCGTTTACGACGTCTGAATTGAGCGGTTGACATGGATTTTCACCATCATAATACCGATAGTTTAATTCAAATATACACAAGGAACATTCTGGTGCGTTTGCACCGTCAAACCACCGACCCGTATAATCTGCGGACGCCACAATGTTATTTGCCCTTGTGATGTCCGTCCAGTGGAATAGGCCGGGAGATGCGGAGTGGATCACACTGCATGCTCACGGCAAGCCATGAAGGAGTACTTGGCTCTATGAACTCATCGCTGAGGTTTGGAAGTAGGAATCGAGCAGGCTTTACCCTGATCGAGCTCCTTGTTGTTATTGCAATCATTGCGATTCTCGCAGCGATTCTGTTCCCAGCATTCGCAGGTGTACGGGAATCCGCGCGTCGCAGCTCGACGATGACCAATATGTCCAAGATTGCGCAGGCAGTAGCCGCGTATGAATTGGACAACCGTGAGTACCCTGAGTACTTGTTCGGACCTGCTGTTTCCCAGGCCGATGGAACACCATTTGGTGGGGCTCCTTACTACAGCATGAAGGATGCGGCATCCATCGTAAACCGTGGTACACCTATCGGACCACTGCCGACATCAACTGTCGCAGCACGTATCCGTCGCATTTACTCCAAGGGCCTCTTCCCACAGTACATCCGGGACCTGGATACGTATTCCTCGCCGAACAACGCTGTCGCAACGCCTGGCGGCGCCGAAGATGTTGCAACGGTTGGACGCTACCCAACCTATGACCCGACCAATGGTGTGATGTCCCGTGTCGTTCCTGGCACGATGGTCGCGTTGCCTTTCTACACGTACGATGCCTTTGACATCAGCCCAAAGATCACTAGTCTGATCGAAAACAAGATTTCGAAGACCGACTTCGTTGCCCGCTACAGCCGTGCCTGGTATCCAGTCACGACGACGGGTGCGCCAGGGGATGGCGTTCCACCATCGGGGACATCGGATGGCGAGCGTGCTGCCAAGTATCGCAAGCAGCTCATTTGGCGCCAGCCACCGAATGACACGGTGCTTACCTATACGACCCACCACGTTCCATACGGCAAAGTTCTCGTCGTCTGGTTGAGTGGAACCGCCAAGGTGATTGATACCAAGCGCTTTAATGCACTGGTTGACAGCGCAGGCGACATCAAAGGGTATGAACTCGGACCTAACTAAAGGACCAATCCTGTGGAACCCACAGCGGCTAACGCTCGTCACACAGGCAACGGAATAGGTAGGAATTGATGCAATCTGGCAGGTACAGACCCATGATGAACACGAAGAAGGTACACAACGGCAAACGGGCGGCATCGCTCGTCGAAGTCATGGTTGTCCTCGTCGTCATCCTGATTGGCGTGTTTGCAATCATCCGTGTGTTTCCACTTGGACTTGGCTATCTGGGAACTGCATCCCGGCGTACGATTGCCGTTCGCTTGGGTCAAGGCATGATGGAGCAGGTGAAGTCGGATTCCGAAAACCTGCCCGATGCTGTCACATACACATATTGGGATAACGGGGCTCCTGTTACGGTCGTATCCGAGGACCCGGATGATCTTACGAACCGTGCAGATGGCAATCCGTACTTCTCCGATGTAAACAAAACG
>CAIWTR010000315.1 GCA_903915615.1 uncultured Armatimonadota bacterium | reverse complement strand
TGCGCACCGGGTAATCAGGACCACGCAGACAGGCTTCGCCGTGTGATGGGGATGCGTGCGGATGCGCCATCTCAAGCATCAAAACCGAAGCGCAAGTCCGCATCTGGCACGAAACAGCGAAAGCCTGGAGCTGCGAACCCGTTGCCAGCATTGCAGACTTGGTACGCAGGGTTGCCTCAGAGTGTAAAACTTGGCCTTTTGGTGGCAGGAGCGGTTGCATTTACCCTTGGCGGCATCGCCGTCGGAACGTCTCTCATCAACCGTGGACCCGATCCCGCGCGTGCTAAGCAACAACCAACCTACCCGAAATTCGATCAGCCACGACAGTCATCCAGTAGTGGCGAGGATGGACAGCAATCCCAATCGACACTTGCCGAAGGCGCGAAGCCACCCATTCTTGGAGCATCCGCTGACACATCGAGCGGTGCACTCTCCGATGATGACCCCATAGACCTCCCGGGCACACAAAACCTAATCTGGGATCCCGAGCGTAAACGCCTTACATTCGATGTCACTACAGACATCCCAAAGCTCGGAGTGCAGGAACAACGCATCCAACTACGACGCCTCGCTTTGCAGTGGCTTGATAATGCATTCACCGCAGAACCAGAAGCAGCCGAAGCCGTTGTCAACCTCGTATCAGGCTCTCCCAAAATGACGCTGGTAACTCTCGGCGCAACCCGAAGTCAAATAGATGCGGCACGAAACGCAGAATCACCGACCGATAGCCCCGTGAGCATTGAAACGTGGGCGATGCCTTTCAAAAGCTGAACTGCACCACCCATCAATCAATACAACTTACGCCAGTATGGACTCTTGTAAACCGTTATCGGCCCACACCAGGTCTGCCGTCGCCCCAAGACCCGCGGCAAGCAACACCTTAAGCGATGTAACCCCTTGAACCGGAGTAGCCTCGCCACTTGTCCGCATCCCGACCCCAAACCAGAGCGTTGACAAATCTCCCGTGTTTGGGCAAACCAGCTGCAAGCGCTTACCGCCAACCAGGACCTCTACAAATCCCGGAAACAGCGGGATACTGTTCCCAAAACGAGATGCCACACCACTCCCAGGCACCAAACTGATCAGACCCGTCAGGACTGGATTACCCTCATCGGATGCATCCACTTCAATCGAAACCGAGTCCACCGTACCCGGCAGCAACAGCTCACCATCCCGAATCACCGTTAGGCCATCGGACTGGGGACCACTGAAAAACACATATGTCGTCGTCAACTCTGCAGCGGCGACACTCCCAGCTGTTGGTCGATTCATCGACTAGGCTCCCAGCAAATCGGTGATAATCACCTCATCACTGAACAAAAAGCGATTCCGATAAACAGAGATGACCGCCTCAACCATGTCGTTACCGGCATCGATGTTCACCACCAAGTCAACCAGCTGATCACTTACATCCCGGCCATCCAAAAAGACACGGGTCCCACGGGCATCCACAAATGGCGTGAGATTCTCAACAATCACCTCGTGAAATGGAAACCGCAAGGTAACCCGACCAGGGAGGGCATCGAATGGCGCATCCGGGTTGTCCATCGGACGCACAAATGCCGTCATGTCACAGCCTTCCCAGATTCCGCCATCCATAGGTTCATCGAATTCATCACGTCCAGCACGCAGCTCAAGCAGAAGCTGCTGCGCAGCCAGCTCAAAACCATTGTTATGCAGCGTGGTCGAATCCCAGTCGCCACCGGTTACAAAAACTAAATCTGTCATCGTCTGCGGCCTCCAAATCCACCGGAGCGACGGCCGCTGCTACCACCGCCAAAGAAGCCGCCTCCGCTGGAGCGCGTACTACTTCCAAAGAAGCCACCACTCGAACGCGTGCTGCTACTTCCCCCACCGAAGAAACCACCGCCACTTGGGCGTGTG
>CAIWTR010000314.1 GCA_903915615.1 uncultured Armatimonadota bacterium | reverse complement strand
GTTTCCGTTCAAGGAAACGCCGTTTGCATTATCCATCGATTGTCGATGCAAACATCTCCGACAGCGATGGGCCTGATGGATGATTTTTGTAAGAAACGTTGGTCATCTGATGCACCAGCGACCGGAGCTATATAACTTTGCTTAACAACCCACAGGCACTTGTGAATCACCTGCACAACCTGCACGACCAGCTGCAAAAGGCCTTATTGGCTGCCTTGACCGCAGCGGATGTGAAGTCAACGGTGGATGATTTGTCTGCTGTTGCGGATGTCCGTGGCGGTGACACGATCTATGCAATCGACACGATCGCTGAAGACATCATCGATGCGTACTGCGAAGAGTGGGCCGCAGCTGAGGGTCCACTTGTACTTATCTCCGAAGGTATTGAAGATGCCGGCTGGAAAGTCTTTCCTCATGATGCACGTGAAGAGGATGCCCGCTTCCTGTTGATTTTTGATCCCATCGATGGGACCCGTAACCTGATGTTCAACAAGCGCTCCAGCTGGGCGCTCAGCGGAATTGCGCCAAACAAGGGGCGTGAGACCACATTGGTTGACATCGAGGTCGCGATGATGACCGAGTTGCCAACAAGCCGCGCGCTTCTCGCTGATCAGCTATGGGCCATTCAAGGTGAAGGTGCGTTCAGGCGCATCCGTAACCTCCATGATGGCAGTGAGCAGGATGCGCAGATCCGCCCAAGCCAGGAAACAACGCTGTCACACGGCTTCAGCTCTATCGCCAAATTCTTCCCTCCGGGAAAAGCGGCGATGGCAGAGTTTGAAGAGCTGCTCTTCGAAGAAGTTGCTCCAAACACGGGTGAAAACCCACTGGTGTTTGATGACCAATACATGACAACGGGTGGTCAGCTCTACGAACTAATGGTCGGACACGACCGCTTTACCGCTGACTTGCGACCAGTGTTCTTCAAGAAGCTCGGTTTACCGGCAAAGCTTGTCTGCCATCCATATGACATTTGCGTCGAGCTCATCGCACGGGAAGCAGGCGTCATCGTTGTGGATGAACATGGCGAGCGCCTTAGCGCATTATTAGACATCCGAGCGGATGTGTCATGGTGCGGCTATGCAAATCAAGCCGTCCACGACCGTGTTCAGCCCGTTCTGGAACGCTTGCTTACTGCGTGAAATGTGGCAGGCACATGCGCGTGCTAGCTGAAATGTGATAATTTCGTGGGTCATGTTCCGTTGGCCCACCACCATCACCGGGATTGCCATCGGCGACCGGGAACTGAGAGTCGAAGCTGTCATCGATCAGGAAGTCCTGATTGATTTGGTCAAAACACAGCACGACCTCGACCACTTTCCGTATGGCTGGATGCTCTGGCCGAGCGCCATCGGGTTGTCAAAGTTCATTCTGGATCACGCACATCGCTTCGCTGGTAAGCGGGTACTTGAGCTTGGCTGTGGCGTTGGGATGTCAGGGGTCGCGGCGGCGATCGCTGGTGGAACCGTAACGCAAACCGACTATCTCAGTGGCGCACTTGAGCTTGCGACGCGCAATGCTAATTTGAATAGTGTTGAAACGACATCGTGCCTAGGCGACTGGCGGGATTTCCCGGCGGCCTTGATTGACTCGGTCGATATTGTGATCGGGACCGATATTCTCTACGAACGGACGATGCATCCGTATCTGGAGACGCTTCTTCCGATGTTTACCAAGCGGGGAGTCCCGGTGTTGATTGCAGACCCTATCCGCCCGCAGGCCCTCGATGCACTCGGGCTTTGGGAGCACGATTTGTTTCATGTGGAACATCATTTTGTGGATGTTTCCTGGGATGCATCCACAAAAACCATTTGGATTGTCGAGCTCACGGAGGCACGAGGGAAGGGCTGAGGTGTATTCTGATGGAATGTTTCATCGGCAAGTCACTCCTCTCATCATCCCTGTCCACACGGCTTACATCACGCCCGATCCCTACGGGTTGGAAATCCGTGAAAACCAGCCGACGGCGCTAACCAATCCCGCTCAGACGCTGACCTGGTTTGGCAAGCTGTCAAAGGGTGTGTGCGAGATCAAGCTTCGCGTGATTCCAGCCCCGGGGAGCGAGTCTAAACTGACATTTGTTGTCAATGGGCAGCGCCAGGATGTTCGGGTTCCAGCATCCCCGGATGGCAAAGCCGTTGATATTGCCTGCCGGACATTTGTTTCGAAGAAAGAGCAGTTCGTGTCGTTTGCGCTGAACAGTAGTGGGGGCGGCCCGGCATCCGGTAAGCGCTCAGCACCGCAAATCGTCGCGCTCATCTTGAGCGGAACAGCCACCAACAATGCGCATTTCAACTACAAGGAACGCCGCAACTGCGCCAGCATCCACCTTGGCTATCCAACGACGCGTGACCAACAAGTCGCCGGTTTCTACAATGAGTGCACGCCTGAGACAGACCCCATCCACACGTACTACGAAGTCTGTGGCTGGCACCGTGGCTATTTCGGCATGCAAGTTAACTCACCAACCGAACGTCGCATCATTTTTAGTGTCTGGGATGCCGGGGAAGAAGCCGTTGATCGTAACAAAGTCGGCTCTGAAAATCGGGTTACGCTCCTCGCGAAGGGGCCTGGAGTTGTCGCAGACTCTTTTGGCAACGAAGGTACCGGGGGACATAGCCACCTCGTCTACAACTGGAAGCTTGGTGATACGTTTCGGTTCTACATGACGGCGGAAGTGAGTGGGAAATTTACGACCTACACAGGCTGGTTTTACTTCCCAGACAAGCGCGAATGGGGCCTGATTGCACGGTTCCGTGCTCCCAAGGATGGCCAGTATATGCGAGGCCTCTACTCGTTCAATGAGAACTTTGGTGGAGAGACCGGGCAGCTCAAGCGTCGCTGTCGTTTCGGGCCCGCATGGGTCCACGATGCCGCCGGTAGCTGGACAAACCTTAACACGATCAAGTTCACCTGCGATGCGACTGGCTCGGCCGGAGACCGCATCGACTTCGATGGCCTTATCGACTCCCGTGGGCGTTTCTTCCTTGAAAATGGCGGCTTCAGTAACTGGGGGCACGTAAAGCCTGGGCAAACAGCGACGGCACCGCGTCTCACAGGAGCGCATCCGGATGTAAACCTCCCGGACATCAAGCCTTTCCTCACCCGTCAAGGGCAGTAAGGACCTAGCCTCTCCCGGAAGACAGCGCGGTGATCGTTATTCCGTTTCCGTCGTGTCGGACGTCGTTCCTGGGAGAAAGATACTTCGGTACTGCTCTGGGTTGAGGAACATCTTCTCAAACCGATGCAGCAACACGGCTCCATGCGCGCCATCAGCGTAGCGGTGGTCAAAAGTGAACGAAATCGTAACGCACTTGCGAATGACGACTTCGTCTCCTACGACCACGGCCTTCTTTTTGGGAGCGCCAATACCCATGATGACTGGGCAGCGGCAATAAGGAGAAAGCGGCACAAGCGCATTTTCAATACCCAGCGGACCGAAGTTCGAGATCATCACCGAGCCAAATCTGTCATCCGGGATACCCATCGCCTCAAGGGAGAGGTTGAGGGTGTACTGAAAGAACATTTGGATGCGCATCAGAGGGCCGAACAGCCACCCGGGAACCCGCATCGCAACCTGCTGCACCTGCTGCATCCCCTTGTCCGTGCCATCCTTGAGGACTTCGGTGAGACGCTTTGACTCCGATGCCAGCTCGGGGAGACCCTTACCGGTCATGTTCTTCAGAACAAATCCTGACAGGTCCAGACTGCCCTTTTTCTTGAGGAGAGTGGTGATGAAGACATCCGTGGATGCACGCCGGTGGAGATTTCGTCCCCTGAGCACATGATTGAGCTGCGGGTATGTGTCGAGACAGTTTGCAACAATCAACGCAACGTAATGCGTCAAGCTTGGGCGGACATCGGCCTTGATGGTTTTAAGAAACGCCTCTGCTTCCTCAACCGGAAGCTCGAGCCACGAATACGTGCTCGGGTCGCGGGGGTGGGACCAGGTCGCGATGGAAATCTTGCGGTAACTGGTGAGGAGCTGCTGCTCGGTTGTTGGAACGTTTGGCATGTCGACATCCCCTTATGGTGCGTGGATGCACTATATTCCAATAACGCAAATGAGGTTGCAGGCAGTGCCTACGATCCCAATCGTTACTCTTGGCTTGCCAAGGCCCGGGGAAGGATAAGAAGACCAATCGCTACAACGGGAGCGATAAAAAAGGCCAAAACCGTCAATGGTTTGGAACCCATCATCCGCAAGACAAAGCCCATCAGAGCGGCTGACTCCATGAGCGCAAGGCTAATCATCAGCCTTGTTTTCGCCATGTTAGCAGGGAGCATCGGGCTGGTTAGGAGAGCGTTGCCGACTCCACCCAACAGGCCAAGCCCAGCCAAAATACTGAGCACAAGGAATGTCGACTGGTCAACGACTTTGGTCTCGACTGGCAGTTGAAAAGCCATGGCTCCGTAAAACACACACATGCCCATCATGACAACTGTAACGAGCCTCAGGGAACCACGGCTTTTCATAATTCTCTCCTATGCCTCGAAGGCCTGCTGAAGGTCGGCGAT
>CAIWTR010000313.1 GCA_903915615.1 uncultured Armatimonadota bacterium | reverse complement strand
TAGCGCACATACACAAGCAAAACCCATTCCTTCGATGCGTGGCGAAATGCGCCCATTCGCCGCACACATTTGGGGATGTGAAATTTTAGTGAAAACGACTGGAAATCAGCCTGCAACATCTCTGGAACAACGAGTCGATTGTCATCAGCGCACATACAGAAGCAAAACCCATTCCTTCGATGCGTGGCGAAATGCGCCCATTCGCCGTAAGCAATTTGGGATGTGAAATTTCATCAAGACCCGACCTAAATCACTTTCTTGCAACTCCTAAACGGCATGCTGCGCAAATATAGCCCATACATAGAAGCAAAACCCATTCCTTCGACGAGTGGCGAAAAGCGCCCATTCGCAGCAAGCAATTTGGGATGTGAATTTTCGGTGAAATCTACTGGAAATCAGCCCACAACATCTCTGGAACAACGACGCGTTCGTTCCTAGCGCACATACACAAGCAAAACCCATTCCTTCGATGCGTGGCGAAATGCGCCCATTCGCCGCACACATTTGGGGATGTGAAATTTTAGTGAAAACGACTGGAAATCAGCCCGCAACATCTCTGGAACAACGAGCCGGTCGTCATCAGCGCACATACAGAAGCAAAACCCATTTCACCGATGCGTGGCGAAAAGCGCACACTCGCCGCAAAATAGAGGGTTATGTCCGCCGGGAGGCGGATGAGGAGATTTCACATGTCCATCATGGCTATGAAGCGCTTCGTCGAGAAGCACGGAACAAAGGTCATCGCAGTGCTTGCGGTGCCCCTGCTAATCGGTGTCGTCTACAGTGGACTCGGAGCCAATATCGGTGGCGGTGCTGCAAAGCGTGCTGCCGATGATGAAAAAGCCGTCGCGCAAATCGGTGGAACCAAGATCACCAAATCGATGCTCGATCGTCAGCTGGAGCAGCAAATGCGCGGCATGGCCGGCTCTCCAACACCTGAGATTCAGGACATGTACCGCTTGATGCTGGTTGAGCAGTTCAAGGGCCGCGAGGCCATTGTGCAGGCAGCCAAGAAGGCTGGTGTTGAAGTCACCGATGCGCAAATCGAAGAGATGCGGGACAAAAAGTGGAATGAAAGTGTCCGCTCCGCAATCGCATCCCAGCTTGGCATCGATCCAAAGTCAGATGACCGCACCGTCGAAGAAGCTCTCCAGAAAATGAATCCGGATTCTTCGATTGCCGTCCTCAAGCAAAATGTCATCGAAACTGACCAACTTCGCAATGAGCTCTACTACAACGGCCTCAAAGCGAAAGTTGCTCCGCCGACAAACATCGATGCCGCTTACGTCAAGCGCACCTACTCCGACATTCAGGTCCGCCACGTGCTGATCAAGTCCGGACCCGGTGGACTCCCGGATGACCAGGCGAAGGCAAAAGCCGAAAAGGTTCTCGCGGAAGCGGTCAAGGATCCTGCAAGCCTCGCTAAGCTCGCCAAGGAAAACTCCGATGACCCCGGCTCCAAGGCTAAGGGCGGTCTCTACGACTGGGCCCCTGGTTCGCAGTACGTCCCTGAATTCACACAGGGGTCACTCGCCGCTGGCCTCGGCAAGGTCAATCCAAGTCTGGTGAAAACCTCCTTCGGTTACCACATCGTCAAGCTCGAGGGTGAGCGCCCCGGCAAGACCCTCCCCAAGGACTTTGACAAAGAGAGCGCCAAATACGTTCAGCAATACGTCGACCGTATTGCGCAGGCCAAGGTCGGAGAAGTCATCGCCGCCGAACAGCCAAAGCTGACCGTTGAGATCCTCGATCCTGGGATGCGTGCCGCGATGGCCATCCGTGAGGCTGGTGGTCCAAACAAAAACGGCAAGCTCGCTGAGGCATTGACAGAGCTGGACAAGATTCCAGCATCTGAAGATCCGCTAGGCTCTGTGCCACTACGCAAGGCTGGCATTTACGAACAGCTTGGCAAGCTCGATGATGCAATCAAGGCCCTCGAACTCGCGCTCCGTGGTCGCAACCTTCCAGAAACCCGCTTCAAACTCGCTGGGCTTCTCGTGAAGACCGGCAAGAAGGACTCCGTCAAGGAACAGCTTCAGGAAATCGAAAAGCTTGCTCTTTCATCCCCTGATCAATGGAAGCAGCTCGGAGACCTCTATCGCCAGATTGGTGACAAGGAAAACGAGACACGTGCGCTGCTGAAAAATCAGGAAATGACAAAGCGCCAGCAGGCTCTCCAAAAGCAGCAGCAGAATGCTGCGGCTCCAACGCCGGCCCCAACCCCTGCGCCAGCGCCAAAGAAGTGAGCCGGAAGACAAGTCAGACCGACGCCCTGGATGTGAAAACCTCACGTCCGGGGCGTCTTCGTCTCGTGGCAACGCCAATCGGTAACCTGGAAGACATCACTGTCCGGGCCCTGCGGATTCTCCGCGAATCAGACATCGTCGCCGCAGAAGACACCCGTGTCACCGGCAAACTCCTTCGCCACTTTGATATCGACACCCGCCTCATCAGCCATCACGCGCACTCCGGGCAGGAAGACATCATTCACCTGATCACCTTGCTGACACAGGGAAACGATGTCGCTCTGGTCTCCGATGCGGGGACACCCTGTATCAGTGACCCCGGGCAGCAGCTTGTGCGGGCAGCCATCGACTGTGGCATCATCGTGGAACCCATTCCAGGTGCCTGCGCTGCGATCGCCGCAATCAGTGCCAGTGGCCTGCTAACAGGCCAGTTCACCTTCGAAGGCTTCCTCCCAAAGACAAATGACCGCAAGGAGCGCCTCGCGGCACTTGCCATCGAGCGTCGGACGATGGTGATCTACGAGAGCACACACCGCCTTGCGGATTCCCTCGCTGAGCTTGCCGAGGCGTTTGGAGCGAACCGCCAGGCCGTGGTTGCCCGTGAAGTGACCAAGCTCCACGAGTCATTCATCCGCGGAACGCTGGCTGAGTGTGCGGAACACTACAAGGCTGAACCCCCGCGGGGCGAGTGCGTCATCATCATTGAAGGCGGAACCGGAGAAGTTCCTGAGCGGCCAGCGGAGGTCGCGGTGGAGACATTGCTTCTCGATGCAATGCTCGCGGGGAAGTCAACCAAAGAAGCGGCGCGTGAAGTCGCCAATAAAACTGGCCTTGGTCGCCGTGAGCTCTACGCAATTGCGGTGAAGCTCCAACCAGATAGTGATGTGGAAGAGGGATAGCTATGTCAGTTGCACCAATGCATCGCAATAGTGAGAGAGGTCTCGTCTGGGTTCTTGGTGTCATTCCCGTTATTTTGATGCTCCTGCTTGGCGGTGGGGTGCTTGATGCCCCCATGAATGATGAGTTTTCCTATGCACGGCTCGCGGATGCATTTAGTAAAACCGGTCGCATCCAGCTGAACGGGTGGGGAACGCCCCTGATGCTGCCGCAAATGGTCATCGGTGCAGCCATCATCAAAGTGTTTGGATTCAAATACGGCATTTTGCACTGGGTTGGCATTGTCTCAACCGGTGTTGCATCGGGATTTCTCTATCGCTTTCTGAGAGCGGCAGGAGCCGGGGTGTTCGCTGCTGTTACGCTGTGGGCAGCCGTGATGGGAACCCCGATGATCCTCGCGGCAGGACCATCCTTCCTAACCGATGTACCTACGATGGCGCTGTGTCTCATCGCATGGACGTTTTTTGCTGAAGCGTTGCGCAGCCCAGAAGAGCCATCGACGCTACGGAAAAAGGTCATCATTGGATCCGCATTTGCGCTGCTTGCGGCCTTGAATCGCCAGAATGTTATTTTGCCATTCGGTGTCGCGATGCTTATCATTAGCGGATTCCGTCCAGCGTGGCGGAGTATTCTCATCCCCAGTGCCACGGTGATCATTGCTGCAGGTTTACTTGCCGTTGCCCTCATTGGCAAGCTGCCATATGCCGTCCCGGTTCATCCCGTTGCAGGGCTCCTTACATTTATCGGATGGCCAGACATCACCATTAAGTTCATGGTCAAGTTCGGAATCACATCCGGCCTCCTTGTGCTCCCGGCAGTCTTGCTCGGATTTCAGCTGCGGAAGCCATCCTGGCCGATGGCTGGTCTTGTGCTCTCCTGGCTGCTGGTCTTTATCATTTTGCCGATGACCGCTCGGCATATCGAGATGTTCGCTCCCATTTTCCGTCTCACCGTGTATGGCCAATACTGGACCACAATGGGCGTCGTTGTCGGAGGAGTTCATGGCTTTGGGGACCGAATTTCGGTTCCAAACCTTGGCTACCTCTGGATGATCCTTGGTGTCATTGGAAATGTTGGGTCGCTGGCGTTGCTCGCAAACCAGTTTCGCGGCTTAGGCGCGCAGCTGAAAGCCCGTAAGGCAGCTGAGGCATCGACCATTCTTTCACTGGTTCTGGTTGCATTTGTCTTTGTTCAGTGCGTTTCCTTGGTGCCGTGGCTGGCACTCAACAACATGTTTGATAGGTACCTCTTGCTGATTGTTCCATTCGTGATGGCCGCGCACATCGCTCCTATCACCGATGTTCCCAGGTTCCAATCATTACGCTGGGGGGCTGTGGCCTTCGCAGCGTGCAACGTTGTCTGGGGAGCCATTGCGACGCACGACTACTTTGCCTATTCCCGTGCGCGGATGGAGCTTTACAACGAAGCGATGGCTCTAGGCATCGCGCGTGAAAACTTGGATGCCGGTGTTGAGTACAATGCCGACTTTCAAATACAGGCAGAAGGCAAGATCAATAACCGTCAGATGGAGCCGATGGATGCCTACGATGACACGCGCAAAGGCATCAATGTCGATTACGAACCAGATAAGTTTCCTGCCGTGCTCGCTTCGTATCGTATTTCATCATCGACATTCACGACGTGGATGGACGCGATGCTTACCGACAAGGCTGGCAAGCCAGTTGAGCGTGATTACTTCATGATTATCGAGGGCAAGCGCAAAATGGTCGTTGGCCACGTCGCTCCTACCGAAGAACCCTAGAGGCTGAGCAGAGTGCGGACGATGTCATCCTGTGCGCGGCGCGCTGCGGCACTGCCTGCTTTGCGATCAAAGTGATTCATCAAAATGCTGAAGATGATGGTTTCACCCTTGGTAGTCACTGCGTAGCCGCTTAGACAACTGGCCACCGAGAGGGTGCCTGTTTTCGCGATGACCTTTCCGCGGTGTTCGGGTGCAGGAAAGCGTGCCTTGAGGGTGCCATCGATGCCGCCGACGGGAAGAGCATCCCGAAAGGCCTTCGTCTCCGACATCGCCTTTAACAGTGCAACGGTTGCCTCCGCGGTCGTCGTATTCCACATCGATAACCCCGAGCCATCCGCCGGCTGAACACCATCGGAGGGGATACCACTGCCGGTCATCCACGTTTGGATACGCTTAATGCCCGATGCTGGCGTTGCTGGGCTGGCATCGATGCGCCCGATGGTTCTTAAAAGCAGCTCCCCGTAGAGATTGTCGCTCGGTTTGAGGAAGTCTGGGAGGGTTTCAGCGAGGGGCTTACTCGTGATCCTGGTAAGCAATGTGTCATCCGCTTGGCGGGGCCGGCGCGCATATTGGATGTTCGCAGCCACGGGAAGTCCCGATTCCCGGAGAATGCTATTCACGATGCGAAATGCGGCATCAGTTGGGTTATCGACAGCGACCAACGCGGTTGTTGGTCTCGCACCCGCAGTCACAGTGCCACTGATTTCCACTTCAGGACGGAGAGGGTTACGGGTGATGGTTAGGCGTTTTTTGACATCTGGTGTCGTCGTATTCGCTGGATTGCGGTCCTCGATGGTAGCGTTTGCCCGGATGGCAAGAATGGAATCGGCGACCTCAAAGCGTGGCGGTGTAAGGACGGTTGCCGGCGGCGTGATGGTAACCACGACGACATTTTTGTCGATGGTCGCAGCGCCAACTGGGGCTGAAAACCCAAGCCCGATGTCATCCCATTGCCAAGCGAGACCAAGCGTATCTCCTTGAATGCGGGAGTCATCGATGGCAATACGGGTGATCGGCTCTTTGATGCTGGTCTTCACTGCATTGATGGCGGCGGTCAGCTGCGCGCGGGTGAGCAGTGGGTCGCCATCGAAAGTAATGTGCAGTGTTGTCCCGTTTTGGGAAATATCGGTTTTCCATGTGAAGTCTGGGCCGAGTAGCTGAAGCCCGGCGGCGGCGGTGAGCAGCTTTTGGTTACTGGCCGGCATGCAGGCGCGGTTGCTGTTGTATTTGATGATCGGTGAGCCGGTTTTGAGGTTGATGGCGTAGAGACCGATGGTCGCACTGCGGAGCTCTGGGCGCTCCAAAATAGCTGCGACATCAGCGGGCAAGATCGTGGATTTGTCACCGGCGAGACCCACCTGTTGTGCAATGTGTGCCGATGGTACTGGAAGCGGTTTGGCAGGCTGGCATAGCGCGGCAGCGGTGAGGGCGATGCCAATCGTAAGGGCCGTGATGTACATATTACATCCTATCTGACGGTTGAATCGTGCCGCACTACCGGGTCTGGGATACAATCCCGCCAATTATTCTGGAGGACGTTTATGTCTCTATCTGCAATCATCTCCCGCAGGGCAGTCGTCGTTACGCTGGCCACTGCACTGAGTCTCGCAGCCTTTTCGATTTCTACACCGGTAAGCGCTCAAGAAGCTATCAACCCGGATGTGGTTTCCAAGATTCGCAAGGAGGGACTGACCCGGTCGCAGCTTCCTGAGACGCTTGAATACCTCACAGAAGTCATCGGCCCGCGGCTTACCGGATCTCCTGGACTCCTGCGTGCAAACGAGTGGACACGCAAGACAATGGCTGATTGGGGCCTTACCAATGCCGCTCTTGAGCCTTGGGGGCCATTTGGGCGCGGCTGGACGCAGGAGCGCTTTTCCCTTCAGGTGACTGCGCCAACGGCATTCCCAGTCATCGGAATCGCCAAAGCCTGGTCGACCGGATTTACCGGGACCGTGGATGTTGTTGTGGTGGAGGCTGGCTCCGAGGAAGACCTCAAGCAATACGAAGGCAAGCTTCAAGGCAAAGCTGTCCTCATCAGCCCAATCCGCGAAGTTCCGGCGCACTTTGCGCCAGAGGGTGTCCGTTGGACGGATGAGCAGCTGGCCCAAATGGTCAACAATTCCGGGACTGGCCGTCGTGCTGGTATCACGGGAACGCCTGGCGTAACGGCGGGCTCTCCGGTTGCCACCAATGACATGACGGCAGAGCAGCGTGACCGGATGCAACAAATGCAACGCCAGCGCACGATGAGTGGCCGTATTCTTTCCTTCTGTAAGGAACAGGGAGCGGCTGTTGTTCTCGATTCAGCGCGCGGTGATGGCGGTACGTTGTTTGTTCAGCAGGCAACCGTACCAACGAAGCCAAACAATGCACCAGCGCCGAAGCGTGACCCGAATGCGCCATTTAACCCAACCGTAACCCGCCGTGTACAACCGTGGAAGAAGGAAGCTGAGAAGCTGATGATTCCTCAGATCGCGGTTGCCGTGGAGCATTACAACCGCATCGCCCGGATGGTCAAGGCAGGCGAACCTGTGAAGCTGGCCGTTGAGAGCAAGGTCCGCTTCAACGGGGATGACAACAGCCAGGTCTATAACACAATCGCCGAGATTGAAGGATCGGACCTCAAGGATGAAGTCGTTCTTTGTGGTGGCCATATCGATTCTTGGCATGGTGGCACAGGCGCAACAGATGATGGTGCTGGCGTTGCGGTGATGATGGAAGCCGTTCGCATCCTGAAGGCAACCGGACTCAAGCCACGCCGTACGATCCGTGTGGCACTGTGGAGTGGTGAGGAACAGGGAATCTTTGGTTCTGGTGCGTATGTAAAGCAGCACTACGGAACAAAGGCTGATCCAAAGCCTGAGCATGCAAAGGTCGCTGGCTACTATAACATCGACAATGGAACCGGCAAGCTGCGTGGAATCTACGCGCAAGGGAATGAAGCAGTCATCCCAATCTTTACGGAGTGGTTCAAGCCATTCGCGGACCTTGGTGCGACGACGGTAACCAAGCGGAATACCGGTGGAACTGACCACTTGCCATTTGATAGTGCCGGGCTCCCGGGCTTCCAGTTCATCCAGGATGAGATTGAATACGACACCCGGACTCACCATAGCAATATGGATGTGTTTGATCGCATTCAGCTTCAGGATATGAAGCAGGCAGCCACGATAATGGCGGCATTCCTGTATCAAACGGCGACGCGAAATGAGAAACTCCCGCGGAAGCCATAGTCTAGGTTTACTCTTCTCTGAGTAGGTTTACACATCCCCGGAGGCGTTTGTCACTGGGGATGTTTTGTTGTTTCTTCTTGATGAATGGACACACGGAGTTGAGTGGGTTGCCGCGCGCAAGCCATAGTCTAGGTTTATTCTTCTCTGAGTAGGTTTACACATCCCCGGGGGCGTTAGTCTCTGGGGATGTTTGTTTTTTCTTCTTGATGAATGGAAACACGCAGGTTAGATGGCTGCTGGTAAAGGAGAGAAACTCCCGCCCAAGCCGTAGTCTAAGTTTGCTCTGCTCTGAGTAGGTTTATACATCCCTCGAGGCGTTGGTCTCTGGAGATGTTTTGTTTTTTCTTCTTGATGAATGGACACACGGAGTTGAGTGGGTTG
>CAIWTR010000312.1 GCA_903915615.1 uncultured Armatimonadota bacterium | reverse complement strand
GGGCACGGGCGACATGGGAGGCTTTCTCCAGGACAAGCGCGTGCAGGTGGTTGCGGTCTGTGATGTCAACTTCCAGAGCGGTGGTTACTGGAATGGTGGAACGGCTGGGCGCGAGCCTGCGCGCCGGATGGTGGATGAATTCTACGAAGAGCGTGGCGCAACCGGGCCAAGCTGTAAGGCGTATGTTGATTACCATGATGTGCTGCAGCGCTCCGATATCGATGCGGTTGAAATCGCAACCCCGGACCACTGGCATGCGCTCTGTGTGCTGCATGCTGCGGCTGCGAAGAAAGACATTTACTGTCAAAAGCCACTTGCGCTGACGGTGAAGCAGGGCAGGCTGATGTCGGATGCTGTCAAAAAGCACAAGGTCATCTTCCAGACGGGTTCGCAGCAGAAGTCCGATAGCAACTTCCGCCGCGCGGCTGAGCTGGTGCGCAATGGCCGTATCGGCAAGCTGCAGACGGTTAAGGTGGGGCTTCCATCGGGGCGGCCTGACTATGGTCGGACAGCCGATAAGGTGACGGCGGGGGTGTGGCCGGATGGCTTTGAGTACGACCGTTGGCTTGGTCCGGCACCTTGGAAGCCTTACTGTGCGGGCCGTACCCACGTGAACTTCCGCTGGATTCTGGATTATTCTGGTGGCCAGCTCACCGATTGGGGTGGACATCACCCTGACTGTGCGCAGTGGGGAATGGGCACCGAGTACACGGGACCTGTAAAGATTGTCAACGCAAAGGGAAATTTCCCGACGCACCCGATTTACGACACGGCGAGTGACTACGAGTTTGAGGCCATTTACGAGAATGGCGTCAAAATGATTGTCTCCAGCAAGGTCAAGGGCGGCGTCACGTATGAGGGCACCCAAGGCTGGGTTTGGGCAAACCGTGGCGTTCACGATGCGAGCTCGGCAGAGATCAAGAACAGCGTTATCGGGGATAAAGAGCTGCACTTGTACAAGAGTGATGACCACTTCCGCAACTTTATCGATGGCGTTTTGACCCGTAAAGAGTGCGTTGCACCATGTGAGGTTGCGCACCGGTCGATCACGATTTGTCACCTTGGCAATATCGCGATGCGTCTCAAGCGCGATGAGCTGCGCTGGGATCCGAAGAATGAGCGGATTCTTGGTGACAGTGAAGCATCGGCGATGTTGGACCGCCCATACCGCCAGGGGTATGAGCTTCCAACTGAGCTCTAGGTGTAATTCGCATCTACCAAGGGCTTCACGGAATCCGTGGAGCCCTTTTGTTTTTCAAGGACTCGGCATTCGTATGGCACCTACAACCGCATTTGCATCCGTTCGATTTTACTACCCGCCGGGCGACCGCCGGGTTTCATACTGGCGCGTGATCCGGTTTGATGTCGCATCCGGCAAGATTCTGGAGCGCTGGACAGATCCATTGGTGGATGCGGTTCCGTTTACGTGGGACCCACGTGGAAAGCGCCTCTTTTACGCTGGGTCCCGACGTGGCCAGAGCGAAAGTGTCATCGAAGTCCTGGACAAGCCCGGTGGGAAGCCGCGCTTTCTTGCGTGCGGTTCTGGGCCTGTAACTCCATCCCCAAACGGTGAGTTTGCCTCCATCATGGTGAGCAACAACGAGCTGCAGATCATTCACCTAAAGACGGGATATGTGCTGT
>CAIWTR010000311.1 GCA_903915615.1 uncultured Armatimonadota bacterium | reverse complement strand
TGATGGCTATCCCGACATCTATTTGTCAGGTTACAAAACCGGGCACCTCCTTCGAAATGAAGGTGGAAAACGATTCATAAATGCATCCGCGCAATCGGGCATTCCCGTGCAACCTTTCGGCACGGCGGTTACGTTTGCTGATATCGACTCGGATGGCTTACCGGATCTCTATGTTGGCAACTACATCCGTTTCGATGCCACCAGCATCCAGGCTTGCCAGCGGGGCGCGGCGCTGACGAGCTGCCCGCCTGGAGCCTACGATGGAATCAGCGGTCATCTCTACAAGAATCTTGGGAATGGTCGTTTCGCGGATGTCACATCCAAGTGGAATGCAACCCTTTCACAAGGCAAGACGCTGGGGGCGGCATTCGCACCGCTTGGTGGAACCCCAGGGCGACAAGCGCTTGGAATTGCAAATGATGAGGTCCCAGGTGAGCTCTTCCGACATAACGGCAGCTCCTTCAAAGCCACGGGGCAACAAGCGGGAATCGCGTACTCAAGTGTTGGCGTTCCACATGCCGGGATGGGGCTTGACTGGGGGGATGTCAACAACGATGGTCTCCTCGATCTCGCGATGATGACATTTTCCACCGAGACAAAGCCTGTTTATATTGCTGACAAGAATGGCTTTTTTACAGACTTCGCTGCCCAGCTGGGCGTCGCGGCTGAGCTCAACCCCGATGTTGCATTTGGCGTGAAGTGGCTAGACATCGACAACGATGGCTGGTTGGATATGCTTGTCACAAATGGACACACGGCAGACAACATCGCTAAAACGGGTAGTGGTGAGGTGTATCGCCAACCAATGGCTCTGCTGCGCAATGTAGAGGGAACCAGGCTTACACGAATCCGAGGCGCTGCGCTGGACAAACCGATTGTTGGCCGCGGGCTTGCAACGGGGGATTTTGACAATGATGGCGGCATCGATGCCCTTGCTGTCGACAGCGCGGGAGCGCCTGTCCTCCTTCACAACGCCTCGAAGGGACGCGGCCACTGGCTTGGCGTGAAGCTCATCGGACACAAGAGTGGCCGGGATGCCTACGGCGCGCTTGTAGTGCTCAAATCCGGCGAGAAAACCCTGACGCGCCACCATCACGCAGATGGCAGCTACTTATCATCCAGTGACCCACGCGTTCATTTCGGGCTTGGTACAGCGATCAATGTCACCGAGCTGACAATCCACTGGCCAAGCGGTACCAAGCAAAGTGTCAAAGTGGATGCTGTCGATCGCTACATCACCGTGGAGGAAGCCAAGTGAACCGCGCTTTGATTGGCGGAATTGTGGCCGCGTGTCTCATCGGTGGAGTTGGAATCAATCAGTGGAACTCAGCAAGGCATCAAAGTTGGTTGCTGCACGCAAGCAAGCAAGCTTTGGATCAGTATGTCTCTGCGCATCCGGATGACATGTCCGCCAAGGTACGCCTTGGCCGACTGAATGTTGCCAACAAAGATCCTCGTGGGATAGATCTTCTGAAGGCTGCCGCGGATGCACCTTCGGAAGACGAAGCCGTGTGGTTCGCCTACGTGGATGCGCTTATCGATCCCAGTGAAGCGATGTCAAAAATCGAGACCTATCTCAAGGTCCTCCCTGAGTCAACAAAGCTGCGTACCGCTAAAGCCCGGCGGATGGTGGAGCTTGGCGACCCCAATGGTGCGCTTAGCCTCGCGGATGAGCTCATTAAGGTGTCCGGCAAAAATGCGGATCTTCTCCGTGTGCGTGCGGATGCCTTTATGCTGCTTCGTCGCGTGAATGAGGCATCGGATGCGCTTCAGGCGGCGATAAAGCTTGATGACCGTGCTGAGTTACGCCTGCTCCTTGCGATGACGCTTGTTCCACAGCAGCGCTACCGTGAGCTGCGCGATGTTTGTCTTCCGATTGTTGCAAAAGGGGATGCTGGCATTGCTGAAGGACACGCTGTTCGCGCTCGTTTATACCTTGCAGGGGCGGCGCTAAATCTTGCAACGCCAGTTGATGACATTAAGAAGACAGCTGCTGATCTGGAGGACTTGCTCACAAAGACTGCTTTCCTCGAGCCCCAGGAGCAGTTTTTGCCTTTCTACTTTCTGGGGGAGAGCTATCTGAGAACCGGAAAGGTTTCCGATGCGCGCCGTGTGCTTCGACAGGCCGTGAACATGGCTCCGCAATTCCCTGCTGCGCTGTATTCACTCGCGCGTGCTGTACAGGCATCCAAGGATGAAGCTACGGCAGCGCTGCTTTTCAAACGGCACGCTAAGCTCACATCCCTGCTAAGTGAGATCGACAGCCTCAGCACCCGCGCACAGGAAAAGCC
>CAIWTR010000310.1 GCA_903915615.1 uncultured Armatimonadota bacterium | reverse complement strand
TCCTGTCCGGGGTACCAGAGCTGGAGGATGGCCGGGACGCGGCCGCGCCAAGGAAGCTCGACGGGTGCACCTGTGTGGAGGAGCACGATGGTGTTTGGGTTTGCGGCGGCGACAGCCTCCACAAGAGCGCGCTGGCTCTCCGGCAGCGCGAGGTCAGCCCGGTCTGTGCCTTCCGTGCCTTCATCGTAGACCATCACCACCGCGGCGGGAGCCCCCTTGGCGACCTTGACGGCATTTGCAATCATTTCCGCCTGGCGTGCGGGTGTGACCCATGCAAGACGGACGTAGAGCTTTGCGTTGGGATCTGGCGGTCCAAAGCCTCCGCCGGCCGCGGCAGTGAGTGTGAACGGAATGGGCTTGCCTTTGACCAAATCAACCCAAAGAGTTGCGGTGAGGAGGCCATCTTGCGTCTTATAGAGGCTGGCTCCGCCGCCGAAAAGCCCTCCGGCATTTGCGCGCAGCTTCTCTCCGATTGATAGAGTTGCCTGTCCACCATCCACTTGAACCTTGATTCCATACCGCCCGGTAACCGGCGCAACCAGGCTACCTTTCCAAATCTGGGGTATGCGCGTAACAAGAGCGTTCTTTGCGACATAGTTGATGTCGGCTGTGCGGATTTGAGGGTCATTAATGATGCCAAAGCCGGGATCCTGACGTCTTGCCACTGCTGCATCGTTGGCGCGTGTCAGGTTTATGAATGCTGATGCTGGAATTGCTGTGCCATCGGTGTCGATGCCCGGAGCGTATAGCGGCTTATCGATGCCATTTGCTGACTTTAGCAGCTGCCGCATGCTGGTGATGTTGGTTGGCGTGACTTGTGCGGAGCCACCTCCCCCAATCACGGGACGTTCGAAGGGAAGCCCAACCCACGCGATGTTTTTGAGCATCTCTACCTTCAGTGGCAGAATAAAGCGGTCATTTTTGAGAAGAACTGCGCCAGCTTCAGCGATATCGCGTGCGGCTTTACGTCCGGCGGCTTTGTCAAAGGTCGGTCTTGGCTTTGGCTTGTCGAGGTGTCCAAACTTTTCCATCACGACAAGGATGCGTGCAACGGAGCGGTCAAGCGTGGCTTCGGGCAGCTCTCCCGTCTCGATAGCTGTTTGGAGATTTTTGCCGAAGAAGCCATCTCGTCCAGGGATACGGATACCATCCCCGGGCATCTCCATGTCAAGTCCTGCCTGGATACTGGCATTAGTGGACTGTGTGGCAAACCAGTCCGACATCACAAAGCCGCCAAAGCCCATCTTCTGCCGCAGGGTTGTTTCAAGGAGGGCACTGTTCTCGCAGCAATACGTGCCGTTGATTTTGTTGTAGGCTCCCATCACAGAACCAGCGCCAGCATTAACCGCTGCGGCAAAGGCCGGGAGGTAGATTTCGTTCAGGGTGCGTTCATCGATGATGACATTTACACCCATCCGGCCCTGTTCGAAGTTATTCGCGGCGAAGTGTTTGACAGTGGCGATGAGTCCATTTGCCTGAACGCCTTTGACCTGTGCGGCGACAAGGGAGGCGGCGAGGAGTGGATCTTCACCGAGGGTTTCAAAATTACGTCCAGCCCCGGGTTGCCTCACGATGTTGACCATCGGGGAGAGGAGGACATCCTGGCCGAGAGCGCGTCCTTCCTTGCCAACGGTGGCGCCGAAGCGGCGGGCGATGTCTGGGTTGAACGTGGCTGCCATTGAAACGGGAGCCGGCATCGCGGTTGCGGGTTTACCTACCCGGATCCCTGCTGGGCCATCGGTGAGGCGGAGCGGCCCGATACCAAGGCGCGGCACACCGGGGATGTAGCCAGCCTGTCCGAGGTTATTTGGATCTTCGCCTCCGCGGACGAGGGAGAGTTTCTCAGTGAGTGTTAGCTTCCCG
>CAIWTR010000309.1 GCA_903915615.1 uncultured Armatimonadota bacterium | reverse complement strand
GCAACCTTTTGGCTGGTTCCACCGGTTGCCATCACTTCAAGGGCCGCGATGTCATCCAAGATGTAAATGCCACGCCCGTGCGTTGCCAGAATCAGGTCGTTATCACGTGGGTGGATCTGGATGTCATCCACAGGCACGGTCGGCAGTGGTGCGCCCGGTTTTTGCCAGCTTGCACCGCGGTCGAATGACACATACAACCCACGCTCAGAGCCTGCAAAGAGCAGATTCTCTGCACGGTGGTGCTCACGAATCACAGAGAGCGTGTGGAACTCAGGGATGCCGTTGGTGATCTTCTTCCATGTTTGTCCGAAGTCTTCCGTGACATAAATGTACGGTGTGAAGTCATCGGAGCGGTGGCCATCAAATGTCACATAGCAGCGACCCGCAGCAAAGCGGCTTGGCACAACGCGGGAGACAAAGGTGTCCTTCGGTAGGCCAGGGATCTTGCCGTTGAAGTTCTCCCAGGTCGCTCCGCCATCCTTGGAAAGCTGCAGGTTGCCATCATCAACGCCGACCCACAGCACACCCTTCTGCGCCGGGCTTTCCTCAACCGTTACGATCTCGGAGAACCCATTCTCGCCATCTCCACTCGACATCACGGCCTTCGTCACCTCACGGCCCATGATCGGAAGCTTGTTTCGATCGAGTCCGCGTGTCAGGTCTTTGGTGCCTACCCAGTGGTCGCCACGGTCCTTCGATATAAACAGCTTGTTGGCAGCAACATAAACCGTCTTTGGATCATGTGGGGACAGCGAGATTGGCGTATTCCAGTCCCAGCGAAGGGCATCGCCGCTTGGGTCACGAGGGCGGATACTCTTGCTCTCACCCGTCGTCGGGTTGATGCGGCTGACGGCACCATTCTGCGACTCGGCATAGACAATGTTATGGTTTGTAGGGTCAACCTTGGCTTGGAAGCCATCTCCACCTTGGACGTTAAACCACTCATCATTGGTCACGCCACGGCTGTCGAGCGTTCGGCTTGGTGAACCCCAGGTTCCATTGTCCTGAAGACCAGCGTAGACATAGTAGGGGAAGCGGAAGTCGTAGCCAACTTCATAAGGCTGGGAGATCGGGAAGGTGTTCATGTAGTCCCACGACTTACCCGTGTCATAGGATGCCTGAATACCACCATCACAGCCGAGAAGAATGTGCCGGGAATCCTTTGGATTGATCCAGATAGCGTGGCCATCCGCGTGGACCTGGCTGGTCACAACTGTAGGAAAGGTCTTGCCACCATCCTTGGAGTAGTACATCGAGACGCCGAGAACCCAGACATTCTGGTCGTTGTTCGGGTCGATGCGCACCTGGCTGAAGTACATCGGACGTGGGTTTGTATCCGAGAGGTAAACCCAGGAGTCTCCACCGTCATCCGAGCGGTACAACCCACCATTACCCGCAGGTGTCTGGGTTGAACCGGAGTTCTTGGACTCAACGGTCGCATAAAGAATCTTGCCGTTGCGCTTGTAGATATCAAGACCAATACGGCCAAGCTCCGTGGTTGGAAGGCCTTTGGTCAGCTTTGTCCAGGTCTTACCGCCATCCGTCGACTTATGCAGCCCCGATCCGGCGCCGGAACCAGCATAGCCAAATGCTGACCGCTGACGCTGATACATCGCCGCAATCAAAACATCTGGGTTCTGCGGGTCCATCACGATATCCGTACAGCCCGTGAGGTTGTTTACAAAGAGAACACGCTCCCAGGTCTTTCCACCATCCGTGGACTTGTAGACGCCGCGCTCTTCGTTACCGCCCCAGAGGCGGCCCATCGCTGCGACGTAGAGGACATCGGGGTTCGTTGGATGCACGACAACACGCCCAATATGCTGCGTCTTCTCGAGGCCGATTTGGGTAAAGGTGGTGCCACCATCGGTGGACTTGTACATCCCGTTGCCCCAGCTCGAGCTCTGGCGGTTGTTGGACTCACCGGAGCCGACATAGAGGACATCCGGATGGCTCTGACTCACCGCGAGGTCACCAATGCTTCCGGTTTCAAAGTTCTCAAAAATGGGCTTGAAAGTCGTTCCATTATTGATGGTTTTGAAGATGCCACCGGCTGCCGTCGCGACGTAGTAGGTGTTCGGGTCTGTGTCGACAACAGCGAAGTCATTGATACGGCCACCCATGATTGCGGGGCCGATCGCGCGCCAAGGCAGGTTTTCAGGAAGCTTGACCTGCGCATTTGCGGGGGCTTGTGCGTAGATACCGATGCTGGCGAGGGTGATGGCGGCGAGGATAACAGAGCGTTGGGACTGCACGTCTAACTCCAATCTTAGTGATAAGACTTGTGGTTGGGATGATGGCAAATTGCGACATCACCCCTCAGTGAGCCGGGAGGCAGTCGCGTTTAGATGGCAGAATACCCCATCAGGTCCCGACCCGGTATCCCGCACAGGCTTAATTAGGTTTCTGATGCTTATTCAGAGCACGATTCAGCCCTGAAATAGCCTTGCTCCTGATTAGATCCGTCCGGATATCGATCCATGTGAGGGCGTAGCCACCCGCGAGCGATACCAGCAGCGCAACCGCAATGTTTACCCAATGTGCGCTTCCTGTTTTCAAGATTCCTAGTACGAGAGCCGTATGCGGAATCCAGTGCCAAAGGTAGAGCGGGAATGACATCCGGCCGAGGAATGAATCTGTCGCGGATGGTTTTGATGTCAGATTTGCTGCAAGCAGGGGGATTGCGATAAGGCTTGCGACAAGGTCTATGGATGTTCGTAGCGGGAGCACCGTGAGCTGCTCGGCGGTGAGGTTGATGCGTGTGACATGCCAAATGAGAGGCTTTAGCATCGGGATAGCCGCACACAGCCCAAAGGCCAGCAGGAGACCACAGCAGCAGCTTTGGATGTGCCGCTTTGTTGGTCGGTAGTTTGATGTCTCCAGCCACATCCCGGCGAGGAACAGCGGCAGCCAAATCCACAGCCAAGGCTTGATGATGTTTCCAATGATGGCGGCTGCTACAAGGCTGACGGTCAGGCTGATGATGACCAGCCAGCCGAGGAGGCGTGATGGTTGTTTGAGCGAAAAGAGCCACGGAGCGATGGTTGCGAAGGCCAGGTAGAACTGCAATTCGACATCGAGAGACCATGCCGGCGCCAGCGGCACATACGTTCCCGTACACCCGATGATGAGCGCTTGGCGTAGTAGCCAGCCGGGGGTGGCGCCGCTTTGGTCGATGGGCAGTAGGAAGACGAGACCCGTGCAGAGGAGCAGCATCGGGGCAATGCGAAGCCACCGTGAAACGAGAAAGACCAGCGTTGGCTGATGCGCTTTGCTGTATTTGTTTCGCCACATTTTGGTGATCCAGTAGCCGGACAAAATGTAGAAGCAGCAAACGGCGAAATTACCCGAGCGCAGTGGTGTGAAGTGGTAGCAGAGGACGAGGAGGGCGAGGACGAAGCGGGTTGCCCCCGGCCCCGCTAGGCTCCCCATAGCGCTACGGACATCACCCATGCAAGGCTGCTTGCATCCACAGAAGAGTCGTGCGCGTCTCGGTCATCATCGTGGACACGATTCTACCAAGCAACAAAACAGCCCCCGGAGAAATTCCCCGGGGGCTGCCATTTGAGAACGAAACCAGACTAGGCGATATCGAACCGGTCGAGGTCCATCACCTTTGCCCACACCGCAACAAAGTCCTTGACGAACTTGTCGCTGGCATCCGATGCTGCATAGACCTCAGCAACGGCACGGAGCTCGGAGTTGGACCCGATGATTAGGTCTGCACGGGTTGCAGACCACTCGACAGCACCCGTTTTGCGGCTTACGCCTTCAAAGGTAGTCTTGTCATCGTTGTCTGGACGCCATGCGATACCGAGGTCGAGCAGGTTGACGAAGTAGTCATTCGTCAGCACGCCCGGCTTGCTCGTGAACACACCATGCTTGGACTTGTCATAGTTGGTGCCAAGAACACGCATTCCACCGAGAAGAACCGTCATCTCAGGGGCTGTCAGGTTCAGCAGCTGCGCCTTGTCAACGAGCAAATGCTCGCTAGCATGCGCAACGCCTGGCTTAGCGTAATTGCGGAAGCCATCTGCGAGTGACTCAAGCACTGCAAAGGATGAAACATCCGTCTGCTCCTGAGCTGCATCCGTACGGCCAGGCGTAAACGGAACGGTTACCGTCTTGCCCGCATCCTTGGCGGCCTTCTCGATTCCAGCACATCCACCGAGAACAATCAGGTCTGCAAGAGAGACCAGCTTGCCATCCGTGCGGTTTGCATTGAAGCCGCTCTGGATACCTTCATAGACACCAAGCACCTTGGAAAGACCAAGCTTGCTGTTGACTTCCCAGCCCATTTGTGGGTTCAGGCGGAGACGTGCACCATTGGCACCTCCACGCTTATCCGAACCACGGAAGGTGGATGCGCTTGCCCAAGCGGTCGAGACCAGCTCGGAAACCGTCAGTCCGGACTTGAGGATTTGCGCCTTGAGTGCGGTGATGTCGCGCTTGTCGATGACCTTGCCTACCGCCGCTGGGATTGGATCCTGCCATACGAGCACTTCGGCTGGGACTTCGGAGCCAACATAGCGGTTGCGTGGACCCATGTCACGGTGTGTCAGCTTGAACCATGCACGCGCAAATGCATCATTGAATGCCTTTGGATCGTTCAGG
>CAIWTR010000308.1 GCA_903915615.1 uncultured Armatimonadota bacterium | reverse complement strand
TACACGGCGATGGTTGTGTGCGGTATTCGGCCTGCGCTTACGTGGTTCAAACCGGTCATCGGTTCTGGAAAAGGGCTTGCAGACAGCCTGCGTGACAAGCGTGTGAGCTGTGGCATTGCGTTGTCGCCGCAGGGTCCGGGAGAGCCATTTTTTGTCAAGGAGAGCTTTGCAACGCTTGCCGTGCCGCTTCTTGGTATTTCGGGAACGGATGACCGTCAGCAAAGCGGTGAGCCTCCGGAGCATCGGCGGGATGCTTTTTCCTTATGGCCAGCGGGTGGGCATGCGTTTGTCTGGCTTTCCAATGCAAAGCATGTGGACTTTACGGATTCGACGGGGAGTGAGCGGAGGATGTTGCCATCCAGTACGCGTGAATCCGTGCAACACATCACTCGCGTCGCGACCCTGATGTTTCTGAGCACGCATTTGTCATCGGGCCCGCGTAGAACGGATGGCCTCTCTGTGTCATCGCTTCGGCGTTACCTTCTGGGGGCGGTGGAGTCGGTCTCTGTTCTGACAAAGCCTTCCGCCGCCCCGCCGCGATAAAACCAACCTCACCCCTCCAGCAGCTCATCCAGCTCGGCGCGGCAGTGGCGGAGCAGCTCGAGGTCTTCCGTGAGGCGGTTTTTGGGGTCGCGGCTCGCGTAGAGCTCCTGCACAATCTCAAGCTCGGTGACGCGGCTCGTGACCATCGCATTCATCGCGCGAAGCATCGCTGCTGATGCACTCTCCCGACCAGTACCCACACTCTCACTTGTAGGCTGCGCTTTGCGGGATCGTGCGAGAAGGATGGACAATGCGCTCGCGGCCGCGTGGCCAAGCGTTGTCGATGTCAATATCCGTGGCGAGAGATTCCGCATCTGGTGCGTCAGCGTGCCGGCCGGGTTGCCACTCGCGATCAGGAGCAGCTGGCTAACATTCGTAGCGGCATCCGTTCCGCTTGACAAAAATGCATCCAGCTCCGATAGGCCTGCTGAGTCATCCGCAGCCACCACTATTCGTACATCTCCAAGCTCGGTTTGTGTATCTGCAACGGTTACGCCATAGCCACGCAAGGCATCGATTAATGCCGCAACAAGCGCCGCGCCGCCATCCGCGTAACGGGCCTGCTCCAAAACCTGAAAACTGATATCGGACATCTGGCATTCCTCCATGAGACAGAGACATTACAGCGCGAAGCGGACATCCCTCGCCAATTTCACTCTGCGCAGGTTAGACTGCACGCAGGCGATTCTGCTCAGCGATGACGCTGGCCGAACACGCACGAAAAATCCGTGATGCCACCCAAAAGCCAAATGTCTACATCCACCACCATACCCGACCCAACAAGCCCAAACTGGCAACGCACCGCCTGGCTGATCGTTGCCCTGCTCGCACCCGTTGCGCTCCTCAACTATTTCGACCGGCAAATGCTTGCCGCGATGAAATCGAGCGTCATGCACGACATCCCAAGCGTTGGCTCGGATGCGAACTGGGGATTAATGCTCGGGCAGTTTAAGTGGGTCTACGCGGCGATGAGCCCGATTGGCGGCTACCTCGCGGACCGCTTCTCACGCCGCTGGACGATTTGTGCAAGCCT
>CAIWTR010000307.1 GCA_903915615.1 uncultured Armatimonadota bacterium | reverse complement strand
CGGGTGCATTTCCAGCGGACACGGCCGGGATGCGTGATGAAACAAGTGCTGCATTCGGCCACGGCGGGGATGCGTGGAACTTTGATGCGTTTCAACAGCTGAACCTAGATGACCGGATGCCGACTGGGGATGTTTCCTACCCCAGCGCTGTACAAACTCGCATCCGGCGCTTTGGTGGCACGAGCAACAGCTGGGGCATCCGCTACACACCAACCGAAACTGGCATCCGCTACACCACGCTTGACCCGATTGACTTTGAGAAGCGGGACTGGGTACCGCACAGCGGCTGGCCATTTTCAAAGTCGCAGCTCGATCCCTACTATGCCCGCGCCCATGCGTTTGCCGGCACCGGCCCGTACGACTATGCTCCAGAAACCTGGTCCACACCGCGGTGCGAGCCGTACCCACTTGAGAACACCGGGATGGAAACACGCATCTTCCACTTTGGTCCGAGCCGAACCTTCCTCGCGGCTGCAAAAGCCAAGCTTGCGGTCGCACCAAACATTACATTAATCACCGAGGCCACAGCGACTGAGCTCCTTACGTCTCCTAACTGCGCGGCCGTCACCGACATCTGCATCAAAACCTTTGCAGGAACAGCGTTTCGTATCAGACCAAAAATCGTCATTATCGCGACTGGGACCATCGAGGCAACACGCCTCCTTCTCTGCAGCCGCCAGGGGAACCCGGCAGGTCTCGGTAACCAAAATGACCTCGTCGGACGGTTCTTAATGGACCATCAAGCCGTACGAAGCGGGCTTCTGCAGCTCGCAAGCCCGGAAACACTTGCAAAGCTGATGTTTTATGACACCCGCCGTGTCGATGGCGCATTAATTACGGCAAAGCCTGTCTTGACCGAGGAGACGCTGCGCGAGAAGAAGCTGCTAAACACCTGTGCGGCGATCTTTCCACGACGGGCTGGCGAGAGCATCAACCCGCTGCGCAAACGCTTTCCCCGTGGCCCGCGCCACAACGCACCGGCAGTGGGTGCTAGCGTTGGCCTTCTCCGTGCTCTGAGGGCCCGTAAGATTGGCCCAGCGCAAATTCGTCAGGCTGCCGTGGCGGCGCTGGGCATTGTTGACATCCTGTACTACCGCTGGCGGAAGAATTACGGGATGTATGCTCGCGATGCCGCGTATCACCTCGATAGCGGTGGCTGGTCGGTAAATGAGAGTGACCTCACGCAGTTCCCCGCGCTTGAAGTGCTGCATCTAACGGAGCAGGTCCCCGACCGCGAGAACCGGATTACGCTGGGAACGGGTGTGGACGCGCTTGGGATGACCCGTATCTGCCAGCATTGGCGTCTTACGGACACCGACTTGCGCGGCGTGGCGGGTGCGCTGCACGCCTATAAGGCTGGCTTTGCGAAAGCGGGCATCGGTGCGCTGGACCTCGAGCTGAATCAGGGTGCGCCGCAGGTTATGTATGCGAGCTTGCACCATCCGATGGGCACGACGCGGATGCATGATGACCCTAAGCAGGGGGTTGTGGATGCGCGTTGCCGCGTTCACGGAACGGAAAACTGCTATGTTGCATCGGCGGGTGTGTTCCCCACGGGCGGCTATGCAAACGCAACGTTGACTGTTTTGGCGCTTGCGATACGCATCGCCGATGATGTGAAAGGTCAGCTGACACGTTGAGAGAGATAGACTTATTTTTTCTTATTTTTTGATTGTTGAACTACCAGATTCAGTCATTAACGTTGACTGTTTTGGCGCTGGCGATACGCATCGCAGATGATGTCAAAGCTCAGCTGACACGTTGAGAGAGATAGATTTATTTTTTCTTATTTTTTGAATGTTGAACTACCAGATTCAGTCATCAGATTAGCGACTACCCTTGTGCCTTCTGAAGCACCTGAACTAGCCTCTCAATATCTGGCAGCCTGTACACAAACCTATTTGGCTTGATATGGCCGACTTTGCCTTTATACGCCGGGTTCGCAAAGACCTCGGTAAAGTGAGCACGCCTGGATGCAAAAGCGTACATCGCGTACACCGGACCACCGGTCCGGTGCAGCGCGTGCATCAGGCTATCGCCACCTCGCGACTCTGCAAATGCCCGCTTCAGGCCCCACCAGAACACCGATGACTTTGGCGTGTCCAGCCACAAAATCATGTCAGCCGCGGCATAAACAGTATCCTCTTCGAAGAACGGAGGGCCATCCAAGATCCAAGCGGGTGTCGCGACCATCTTGATGATGGCGTCACGGTACGAAGCGCTTCCAAGCTCACCGAGGTCATCCCGGCGGACAACCGGGATGGCAAGGGCGACACCCAGCTGCGTAGCAAGTGTTGACTTACCCGCGGCCGGACACCCGACGATGACGATTCGGCGGAGGCGTGCGCTTGATGGTAAATGCTCTGACAGTTCATTCAAATCGGCAACATCCTACCGACTTGCGCACGACCAAGCGTTTGTATACGCCGCGGCAAAGCGTAGCGCTTATGCCTTTGAACGCAGCAAGTCACGAATTTCCGTGAGGAGTGCAACATCCGCAGGAACTGGAGGCGCCTCGACGACAACAGGCTTTTCCTCGACTGCCGGCGCAGGCTTCGCCATCCGGTCGCGCATTTTGTTCAGACCACGCACAACCAAAAAGATGGCAAACAGTGTTATCACTGTGTTGATCACCACCGTGATGAAGTCGCCGTATGCGAGGACCGGTCCCAGCTTGCGGGCATCCGCTAGCGCAGGAAGCTGACCACCGGCCGTGCTCACGATTTTACTGCTGAGTGGGATGTACAGATTGGTGAAATCAGCCTTTCCAACAAGGCCTAAAATCGGGTTGATCAAATCATCCACAAAGGCGGTCACAATCTTGCCAAACATCCCGCCAACGATCACACCCACGGCGAGATCGATGACATTTCCGGCTGCCGCAAACTTCTTGAATTCATCAAACATAAGCGTGACCTATCCCCCATTGAAAAGTTCAATACCGGGTGCATTCTTACATAGATTGCTTAACTAAAAGGGCTATACTTTAGCTTCGGCTCTCGGGCGTAACTCCCGGTAGCCATCGATTTTCCTGAAAGAAGACATCACACATGAGCCTCATCGACACACTGAATTGGCGCTATGCCTGTAAGAACATGGATACAGAAAAGCCAGTTGAAGAGGAAAAAGTTGACCGTATCCTCGAAGCAATTCGCCTAACAGCGACATCCAGTGGACTGCAACAATACGAGCTCCTCGTTATCACCAACAAGGAAATTCAGGCCAAGCTCCAAGCCATTGCGTGGAACCAGAGCCAGGTCACAGCAGCATCCCATGTCATCGTCTTCGCCGCGTGGGACAACTACACGGAAGAGCGCATTAATATGATGTTCGATCTCACCAATGAGATCCGTGGCTTCAAGAACGATGGCTGGGAAGCGTATCGCCAGATGCTTTTGTCGACCTACCCGATGCGGGATGCTGAAGCGAACTACCAGCACGCAGCGCGTCAGGCGTACGTTGCGCTGGGAACCGCGTTGATTGCGGCCGCGATGGAAGGTGTTGACGCAACTCCGATGGAAGGGTTTGATCCAGCGGCTGCCGATGAGATTCTTGGCCTCCGTGAGCTTGGTCTCCGCAGCGTTGTTCTGCTTCCGCTTGGCTATCGTAAGGAAGAGGGCGACTGGTTGGTTAACCTTAAGAAGGTCCGCCGCCCGATGGAAGATTTTGTCACGCGTATCGACTAAGCGCTTACTTGGATTTGATGCACGAACACCGCACCGGGAGGCTTTCCAGATGGGGTGTTTTTTCTTACTGTGCGCAAGCATAAATCAACATTAAACCTGTCGGAACACAAAATCGATGTACATCGTACAATCAACTATCTAAACGGCTGCTAGCCGGCAAATCGAGGCTCGAATGTACAAACAAATTGAATACAAACCACTCCCGGGCATAATTGGCATCCTCCTAATGCTGGCCGCGTGGGCGGGCGGCTTATTCCTAATCGTGACATCCGGTGGTGATGTAATCCGCATCCTCATCGCATCCACGTTAGGCATCGCCGGCTGCATCATCCCCGGCGGCGTGATGATCATCAACCCAAATGAGTCCCGCGTCCTCGTCCTCTTTGGCAAATACAACGGCACCGTCTCCAAGGATGGCTTTTGGTTTGTCAATCCCTTCACCAGTAAGAAGACCATTTCGCTTCGCGCACGCAACTTTGAAACCGCCAAGCTCAAGGTCAACGACTCACAAAGCAACCCCATCGAAATCGGCGCCATCGTGGTCTGGAAAGTCAGCGACCCCGCGGAAGCCCTGTTCCAAGTGGATGACTACGTTCGCTATGTCAATGTCCAGAGCGAGTCTGCCCTCCGCGCCGTCGCTGTGCAATACCCCTACGATGCCCATAAGCCCGGCGAACACGCTCTCTCAACACATACATCCGAGGTCAGCGCAGCCCTCGAGCGCGCCCTCGTCGAGAGCCTCGCGAAAGCCGGCGTCGAAGTGAT
>CAIWTR010000306.1 GCA_903915615.1 uncultured Armatimonadota bacterium | reverse complement strand
TGTCCCACGACAGCTTTGCGAGAACCGCTTCGTATCCAGCCTTGTCAAGCAGCTTGCCACCGTTTAACGCAACACACATTGCTTCCATCACATTTGTACCGAACGAGCGTCCATCAAAGGATGGCGTCGTTGTGATCAGACGCTTTACTCCGCGTTCACGAAGCTCGATTTGATCCTCTTCCGTCGTCGTGTTTGTCAGGATGGTTTTACCCTTAAGAATTCCGCTTTCAGGCGTTGGTAGATGCCTCCTGATGTAGTGGAAGTCTCCAGCAATGATGTCCGCCCAGGCATACCACTGTTGATGTTTTGGGATGATTTGATTTTGCTTTTCGCCCATCGGGTAAAGAACCGAGAGAGGCATCTGAACGATTAATGGAAGCAACAATCCTGCGACAAGCCGGTGTTGCTTGGCGCCATGAATCGGAATCGGAAGCCCAAGGGAAAACATCAAGTCGCCAAAGACGATTTCGCCCCCCTGCTCGGCAAGCGCTTCACTCATCCCGAAACGATCGACACCTGCGACCATGAGTGTCTTGGAATGGGCAAAGTCAACAATCCCCTCGGACGCAAGCCGGCGCACGACGGCACGCTCCAAGGTGTTCTTGAGTCCACTGCCATCGAGGACGGGCGTCTTAACTGCGGGAGCAAGGAGTCTCTTGGCAGCTGAGAACTCATAGCGTTTATCGCCTATATAGAGATAGCGGTCCATCCCCCCGAAGCCGAAGGCATCCACCGTTCCATCGAGCTCACCGAGGCGCTGCATAAAACGCTTTTCATCACCATCCACGCCCTGCCGCGAGATTGTAAATGCTTCGCCCAGAAACGTCGTCTGGACGGTTTTGTCTCTGGAGGATGACCCAAGTGAGATGGAAATGACATGTTTCATGCGTGCGGCTTACCTAATCGACGCATTGTAGCACGGGCCGATGTTCGTGCTGGACGGCGGTAAGATAGCCTCGATGTCTGTACATGATGCACCTCAACCTTCTCAATTGATCGTCACGAAGGAGACCTTTCGCCTCTCTGGTGGCATAACGCTTGAGTCGGGTGTCACGCTACCAGAAGTCGATGTCGCCTATGAGCGCTATGGTGACCTTAATGCCGACAAGTCCAATGTCGTCCTGATCGCGCATGGCATCACGGGTTCAAGTCACGCCGCAGGCAAATATGCGCTTACGAATCGGTCATCAGGGTACTGGGATGACATCATAGGTCCGGGAAAAGCGATCGACACAAACACCTGGTGCGTGATTGCTCCGAATTTTCTTGGTGGATGTAGGGGAACCACGGGCTCGCTCTCAATCGACCCTCGAACGGGTGAACCGTACGGTCCATCCTTTCCACAAATCTCGATTCGCGACATGGTCACAACGCAAAAGATCTTCCTCGAGCAATGCTTTGGCGTCACCAATGTTGCGTGCGTCGCCGGCGGTTCGATGGGCGGTTTTCAGGCTCTTGAGTGGGCCGTGATGTATCCGGATGCCGTTCGCGGAATCATCCCGGTCGCAACGGCTCTAACCCCGAACCCACGGGCGATTGCCTATAACCACTGTGCCCGCACAGCGATTCGGCTTGACCCTGCATTCAATGATGGCAACTATGCAGGAGTTGGTGTGGAACCAGAGGCGGGCTTGGCGCTTGCAAGGATGATTGGGACAATCTCCTACCTCTCGGACAGCTCATTTCAGGATATGTTCCATGATGGCTGTGACCCACTTCTCTCGAGAGACATCAGTCCACGATCAGACTTTCTAGTTGAAGAATATCTGAACGATGAGGGAGACAAGCTAAACAAGCGTTTTGATGCCAATACGTACATCCTGATTTCGCGTGCACTGGACAGCCACGGGCTGGCACGTGACAGGTCATCTTTGGATGATGTTTTCCGTACCGTCACAGCGCGAGTTCTCGCCATTGGATTCTCATCCGATGACCTCTTCCCTCCCCGCCAGACGATTGAGATTGCTGAGCGGGCACAGCGCGGGGGCTATGAAAACGCACACGCGGTCATTTTAGAATCAGACTACGGCCATGATGCGTTTTTGGTACATCAGCGCATGATGATTCCAGCGATCAGCACGTTTATGGATGCACTGTCAAGCTAAGCC
>CAIWTR010000305.1 GCA_903915615.1 uncultured Armatimonadota bacterium | reverse complement strand
CGTCGACGCAGCCGCGAATAGCAGCTTCCCTGATTGCGAAGAAGCCCTCCCGGATCCCGGGGGGGCTTATTTCTTTCATCCGAAAAATAAATTTAGAAAAAGTGTCATAAATGGGACATTGGTAACGATAAGTAATTGACCGCTAACCCTCGAGACACCAAATGCCCTGGCAAATCATCCCAACCAACCACTACACCAACCTCATCCCGGCTTTAGCCGAACACATCAGCACGCGCACGCTTGCGCGGCCAGCCGTCATTGTTGTCCCCAACAAGGTGATCCGGACATGGCTGCGCCAGGCGCTTGCACGCCATATGGGCAACATCATGGCCGTGACGTTTATGGAGGAGTTCGCTGCGCGGCGCCACTTTTGCGGGATGCCGGATGAGCGCACTTGCCACGATGTCCTCCTCGAGGCGATTGTCGCGGGTGTTCTCGATGAAATCGATGCGTCAGACCCGGTCTGGCGGCCAGTCCTGGCATGGCTTGCGGCGAATCGGGATTCCCGCATGGAGCTTGCTGGCCAGCTGACGCGTTTGGTGCGCTTTTATGACAAGCAGCGGCCATCGATGTTGCTGGATTTCATCCGCGGAGTCGTTCCGCCACTCGGCTCTCCCGATGTCCACTGGCAGGCCCAGCTTGTTCAGCGCGTCTGGGCAAAGGCCGACCTAGCCAACCCACTCTCCGCATCCGATGCAATTGCTTTGTCGGAACCCAGCATCGCTTCCACGGGGCCAGTCGCTATCGTCGGAGGCGCGTTCCTGCCGCTGATCGACTACCGCTGGGTCCAAGCCCTCGCATCACGCCCGGATATCAACGTCCTTCAGGTCCTGCTGTCTCCATGCCGACAGTTTTTTGCAGACAATCCGACACGCAAGCAGCTGATGTTGTCATCGGCGGTGGATGACGGCGCAGCCGCATTCGCAAGTCCAGTACTGTCAAGCCTTGGCTTACTTTCGCGGAATGAGCAGGCATTTCTGATTGATACAGAGGATGCACTTCTCCAGCACGGTGTTGATGTTCATACGGTTTACGGCGGTGAGGCATTTCGCGAGCCTGATGTCAGAACCCTCCTCGGAGGTCTCCAGCTTTCTATTCTCGATAACTGTCCGGCCATCCCGGAAGGTGCATTTTCGCAGCCCGGTGATGACTCTCTCGTTGTCAACAGCTGCTGGTCGCCGATTCGGGAACTGGAGTGCATGCGTGATGACATCCTTCTTGCACTCCACGATGATCCATCGCTGCACCCAAGAGACATTGTTGTCACGGCTCCCGACTTATCTCCGTACCTTCCGCACATCGAGCGTGTGTTTTCCACACCGATTGAGCTGCCCTGGGCACTGATTGGGGATGGCGTTGGCGTCGCAAGCCCGGTTCCCGCACTCTTTCAGCGCATCCTCGACAACATCGGAGGACGCCTTCGCCGCTCCGACCTCCTTGGCATCGTGCAAAACCCTTGCTGGCTCGCTCGTCATGGTTTGGAACCGGATGCTGTGGATGCTCTCAAAGTCATCCTCGCCGAGGGAGGCGCGCGCTACGGATTTAGCGAGCATGAGCGCCACTCCGATGTTGCTGACATTTGGAAGGGTGTTACGCCGGATGCATCCGGGACATGGGACGAATGGCTGGACCGGGTCGCGATGGGCTTGGTTATTGCTCCAGAAGATGAGTTTTCCCCATTTGGAACCAGCGACTACGCGCTTCTTGGTGTCGGAGGTGTTGGTGCGGTTGAGTCACGTGGACTTGGCCACATGATTGGGCCACTCTCAGACCTTCTCAAGCTGCTTACATCTACCGCGACATTGACACAAAGCGTTGCAGGCTGGGTTGCGACGGTCTCAGAGATCATCGATCAGCAGATTGGCTGCCGCTCCGGGCAGCCATCGGATGATGACCACATCACGGCCATTCGCTTTGCCCTGTCTGGGTTATTGCAGCAAGCAGAGCGCTCAGCTACAGCCCGGGATTACGAAATCAGTTTTCAGGATTTTCGGGTCCTATTGCGTCAGCGTTTGGTTGAGCAGGGAACACCGCGCGGGCGGGCGCTCTTTGAGGCGGTCACGGTGGTGCCTCTTGCCCAGGCGCGCGGCATTTCCAGCCGGGTTGTTTGTATTCTCGGGATGTCACAGGACACGTTTCCAGCACGAAGACAGCCGCTTGGTTTTGACCTTACGCAGATTTCTGCAAAGCACTATCCCTCTGACAACTGCTTGGATGCATCCCCAGCGCAGATTGATCGCCTTGCGCTGCTCGAAGTCATCACGACCGCCATCGACAAGCTGTGGTTTTACTTCACCGGCCGGGATGCTGCGAATGCAACACACCGCGATATGGCCGTGCCACTTCGCGACATCGTAGAAGCCTTCCCAAATGCTGGTACAGACCTCATCGTTAAGCGCGCAGCTTTCCCTTGGTTTGAGCGAATACTGTATGCCCGCGACCGGCGGGTGCGCTTTGGAGATGTAACATCCACGGATAGCGTCGGTTCACTCGCCGATGGTTCATCCGATGACACATCGGAGACATTGGACACGCCGCTTTCTGAGCCGTCGACATCACGTGTCTCTGCAAAGTCCTTTGAAGATTTGATTTCCAATCCGGCACGCCACCACCTGAGTGCTGGCCGGGATATGCGCATCGCAAACGTAGACAACCCTGAGGATGATGACAGCTTTGCCCCGGACATCCGGGATGTTGCCGTAAAGCGCATTTGGGACGAAGCAATGCGCCGCGGGATGACGCTTGATAAAGCACGAGAGAGCGTTTGGAAGGATATTCGGCGTGAGGCATTGGTGACCCAATCGAATGCCGAATTTATGCTCGAGCGAACGCAGGAGCAGCTGGCTCTGCTTGAGGGCACATGCTATGCAGTTCAGCAGCTGATTGGTCCGCTGCGCAAACCGGTTCGTTTCTCAACCGGGCAGGTACCAGGAGTTGTAGGCAATGTCCGGGACACCTGGCAGCGAGGTTTTGTCTTTACTGTGACATCGGGGAAACCAGCCGAAAAGCATGACCGCTACCTTTGGCGAGCACTGGCACGCTGGTTGTTTTACCCAACACGACCCGTTGAGGATGCGTTTACATTGGTGATTGTGAACATCCGGAACCCTAAGGAAGCTGTGTATTCCCTTACCGTAAACATCGATGCCGATACCTATGTTGAGCTTCAACAGGAGTTCATTTCCCTGGCGGATGCCAATCGT
>CAIWTR010000304.1 GCA_903915615.1 uncultured Armatimonadota bacterium | reverse complement strand
GGCCAACCGCATCCCGCGCGGCTGCAACCTTTGCCACAACCCGGTCAATTGTCGCGGGAGACTCAATCCATTCGAGAGGGTCATCCACGCCGTTCATCTTGATCGCTGTGTACCCTTGTTCCACCCGGGCTTTGGCGGCCACAGCGATATCTGCTGGAGTCTCTCCGTTTATCCAGGCGTACATCCGCATTTTGTCACGTACCGCCCCGCCGAGGAGCTCGTAAACCGGGACGCCCAATGCCTTGCCCTTGATGTCCCAGAGGGCTTGCTCGATTCCCGATATCGCGGACATTTCGATGGCCCCGCCGCGGTAAAAGCCACCTCGGTAGAGCACTTGGAAGAGGTCTTCGATGTTACGGGCATCGTGTCCGATGACGAAGTCGCTCATTTCCTCGACGCACGCGGCGACGGTTGCGGCTTTGCCTTCGACGATGGGTTCGCCCCAACCCGTGTAGCCGCCTTCGGCGGTGATTTTGCAGAGGAGCCAGCGGGGGGCTACTTGGAAGAGCTCAATTCGTTCGACTTTCACATGAGTGCCTTTGATGGAGATGCGTTGAGTGAGCATCCACTATCACTGCAGTGGTGATATGTGTCAAGGGGAGCGAAGCGGGTTGGATGCACTGTCATCGACAGGTGAGAAAGTTCTCACTTGGATTTGCATTCGAGAAACGAACAGAAAAACCTATCCCCGCTGGATATCGACCTGCCAGTCGACAAGATCAAGCGTTGGCTCATCCACGGGAGGTCCGTTGACACGGTCGCGGACATCGTTGAATGCGGGCTCGCGGGCATCTACTTGGTTCGATTTTCGGTCGTTAATCGATGTATCCAGCACCACCCACGGCGTGAGGCTTTGTGGCTTTGTGCCATCCTCGATGGCATCCCAGAGCTTTACCTGGTCATCCGGTGTCTGCGGGATGGTGTCTGTCGAAATGATGTTGATATACACATACCGCTTGTCAGCAAGCGGGAGGCGGCTGAGATCGAGCTGGAAGAGGAGCTCGCGTTCGCCTGGGCGCGGGGTGATGCTGGTTTCAGGGGTTCCCAGGTATTCGAAAACGCGTGCTTCCGGAGGCAACAGCGTTCCACCACTTTGGAGGCTGTAGACGCCAAAGCCGCCGGCATCGTATTGCACAAAGCCAACAAACCCTTGCGCGCCCGGTTGGCTGGCGGATGCAAACCCATTTCCACCCCAGGGAGCCTGGACCACGGGAACGGGTCCCGGGTCATTGAGGGAGTCTGTTCGGTGGATTAGGAAGAAGTAGCTGTTTTGCCGCAGGGATAGCGAGTTTGTCACTTCGCCGCGGTATACGGCGCGGACGCGTAAAAGGACGGCGGCATCGCCGGAGCCGGCTGGTACGCGTGCACAGCTTGCGGCGGCAAGGCCTGTTGCAGAGGTGATGGCTGCCGCGATGAAGGAGCGTCGGTTCACGGGTGAAGTGTAGCAGATGGAAAGAAGAAAGGCCGTGCTGCTTGCGCAGCACGGCCTCCTGCCAGATGGGGGATCCGGGAGGTTTCTTACAACTTAGCGAACTGGGAAGCCAGCCTGATCCAGGATCTGCTGCCCTGTTGGGTAGTAGCTCTTGCCCCAGAGGAAGTTGTTCGGGTTGATTGTGGAATCGAACTTGAAGAACTTCGCATGGCCATCTGCGAACACGTAGTTGGAACCACCGGTGTGGCGGCCCGGCTCCATAAAGCGGATGTGGTATCCGGCATCCGCGGAAACCGTGCGGCATCCGCCGGTACCATTTGATGCTGTGGAATCAGAAGGACCGCCCCAACCAAGGGCGCCTTCAGCTTCACTCTTTGTGATGGCGAAGATTGGGCCCGTTGCATCTGCAACGTTTTGTCCTGCCCACTGACCACCGGTAGCGGTGCGCATCATGGCGTTCACTGGACGGTGGGACTTATTACGGCGACTAGCCGCATCTGTCTGTCCGGACGATGCAAGGAAGATGCAGCTGAGGTTGCTGGTCATTTCTGCGATGGCAATGACATCCGCAGGTGCATCGACAGCAGCGATGGAAACGATGTTTGGTGCATCCTGTGGACCACGCTTGCGTGGAAGGATTGCAGAGTTAGGGATGTAGGACAGACGTGGAACCTGCGCTTCGCAGCCGAGGGTATTTGTGTCCAGCCAGTTTGCACATGGTGGGTTGTCAGGGCGGAGGCCTCTGGTTGGATCCGATGGGCAGACCCAAACCTGCTCGTTCTTGATGTAAGGATGAATCATCGCTGTGAAGTGGACATAACCACCGGATGATCCACCGTTGGTGGTAGCCGTGTTGTTCTTGTAGAAGTACGCGGTTGGGTATGTCTCGTCGTAGTCCTGGGTGTACATCATCAGGCCAAGACCGATTTGCTTTTCGTTGG
>CAIWTR010000303.1 GCA_903915615.1 uncultured Armatimonadota bacterium | reverse complement strand
TCTTGCAAATACAGCATCGTGGAACGGTGGAAATCCAGTGCATCCGTGCTTGAGACCGATCGCCCGAATTCCAGTCCATTTTGCCAAGGGTGCCCAGCGGCCAGTAATGCAACACGTGACCAAACATCTACGACCGCCGCGCGGCAATAACCACCACCACCAAGAATGATGACAGGTTTGTCTCCAAACAAGCGGAGCAACGTATCAACCGTTTGTAGCCACTCCCAGCGTGTCATCACCAAATGACCCAGCGGATCCTCTTCAAGCGCATCAGCACCCAGCTGCAACACAATCGTATCCGGCGAGAACCGATCCAACAGGTGACTCGTGACGTCTGAGACAGTACTACACCAGACATCCCCGCCGGTGTTAGGCGCGAACGGTACATTCCAAACACCATCTTCGGCAGATTTGGATCCGCGGTCCTGCACATTTCCCGTACCAGGGAAAAGCCAGGCCCCACTTTCATGAAAGCTGAGCGTCATGACGTTTGGATCGGAACGAAAGAGTGCCTCTACGCCATCTCCATGATGGACATCAATATCCACATACAGCACGCGTTTATACCCGTTGCCCTTGAGGGTGTTGATGGCAATGGCGATATCGGACAGAATGCAGAAGCCGCTCGCGTGATCATAATGTGCATGATGTAAGCCTCCGGCAAAGCTGATGGCTCTTTTAAATGTTCCTTCTGTGACAAGGCTGGCGCAGAGCATTGAGCCGCCACAGTAAAGGAGCCCATTCTCCCACATCCCGGCAAAAGCCGGCGTATCCCCCGGGCCAAGACCGTATCGAGATAACGGAATTCCAGTCTCACCCAGGGATGCGCGTTTGACAACCTGGATGTATTCCGCGTCGTGGACCGAAAGCACATCGGATTCACTGCAGGGAGAAGGCTCCATCAACACCAAATTCGCATTAAACGCCCCTTGGTTACGAAGCGTTTCACAAATGTCGATCAACCTTGATTGCTGAAGGGGATGCCTTGGGCCGAGATTATAACTGGCATACAAATCAGAATGTATATAGGCAGTCTTCATCATATGAGTAATACTACCCGGAACACAGATTGACGTTCGAAAGTACAATCAACCATGAGTCAAAGTTTTAATGCGTTTGCAATGGCGCAAGAGCAGCTTCATGCGGTCGCCGCATTGATGGGACTTGAACCGGATGTGACCACGGTTCTTGAAATGCCAAAGCGTGAGCTAACGGTCCACTTCCCTGTTCGAATGCGTGATGGTGCGATCAAGTCATTTACTGGTTACCGGGTCCACCACAACTTGACCCGTGGACCAGCAAAAGGTGGTATCCGTTACCACCCTGACACCGATATCGATGAAGTTCGTGCTCTGGCATTTTGGATGACTATAAAGTGCGCAGTTGTGAACATCCCCTTTGGTGGTGCCAAAGGCGGTGTCGTCTGCGATCCATCACAGCTCGACATTGGAGAACTTGAGCGCCTTACACGTCGCTACACATCCGAAATCGCCATCCTCCTTGGACCAGATAAGGACATTCCGGCACCTGACATGGGTACGAATGGTCAGACAATGGCCTGGATACTCGATACATACTCATCACTCAAAGGAACGACCGTTCCCGCAGTTGTGACTGGTAAACCAATCAGTGTTGGAGGTTCTGAAGGCCGTGTAGAGGCGACAGGACGCGGCGTCGTGACAATCACGCGTGAGGTCCTCCGTTCACTCAACATGCAGCTCCCTGAGTCAACGATTGCAATTCAAGGTTATGGAAATGTTGGTTCAGCAGCAGCCGTTCTGTTCCATGTAAGTGGTGCCAAGGTCGAGGCAGTCTCCGATGTCAATGGCGCAATTTACCGCAAAGGCGGGATTGATATCCTTGCACTCCAAGATTACGTTCGTCAGCACCGGACCGTTGTTGGATTTCCGGGTGCTGATCCCATTCCTGCAGATGAAATCCTCACGATGGCTGTCGATGTTGTTGTGCCGGCAGCGCTACAACATGTCATTACCGCTGAGAATGCAAACCAGATCAAGGCAAAGGTAGTTGTCGAAGGCGCTAATGGACCAACGACCCCCGATGCGGATGTCATCCTGCGAAGTAACGGTGTTACAGTCGTCCCAGATGTTTTAGCAAACGCTGGAGGCGTTACAGTCAGCTACTTTGAGTGGGTTCAGGGATTACAGAGCTTCTTTTGGACCGAAAATGAAGTCAACAACCGGTTGGAGCAGATCCTGATTCGGGCCTACCAACAAGTCCATCGCGCCGCTCAACACCATAAAGTTGATCTTCGGATGGGCGCTTACATAGTGGGTGTCGGACGTGTCGCCGATGCCATTAGATCAATGGGTATTTACCCATAGGAAGTAATCAATATGTCAATTCTTCATCGGCCATTTGGTAATACGGGAGAGTCCCTGTCCATTATTGGAATCGGCGGCGTAACTGTTGTCGGCCACGATGCAGCAGCATCTGTCCGATTGTTTGATGAGGCGCTGGATGCAGGAGTCAACTACGCTGATGTAGCACCGAGTTACGGTGTTGACCAAGAAACAGAACTTCGCTTTGGGGATGCCCTCGTCGGTAGACGTGACCGGGTCTTTCTTGCCTGTAAGACAGGTGAACGCGGTGCTGATGGAGCAAGACTTGAGCTTGATCGCAGCCTTAAGCATTTGCAAACAGACCACATCGACCTGTATCAGCTACACGCAATCACAAGCGTGGAAGAAGTGGATCGTGCGTTCGGCCCTGATGGTGCGATGGAAGTGATCATCAAGGCGCAGCAAGAGGGAAAAATCCGACATATTGGATTTAGCGCCCATTCTGTGGAAGCAGCACTAAGAGCATTGGAGCTGTTTCCGTTTGTAAGCGCGCTTTTTCCGGTCAACTTCGTTACAACGTACGCGGGAAACTTTGGACCGCAGATTATTGATGCCTGTGTTGCAAAGGGAGCATCCCGCCTGGCTCTAAAGGCTATGGCAATGACCCATTGGAAAGATGGCGAACACCGAGGATTTCCAAACTGCTGGTACTCACCTATCGCAGATGAACGGCTTTCAGAGCTCGCACTAAGATGGACATTGTCGCAGGATGTTACCGCCGCAGTCCCTCCCGGTGACCCAATACTGTTTCGCCGCGCATTGGCCTATGCTCAACGCTTTACGCTGATAACAGATTCGGAAATCGCTGAGCTAAAGCAAGTTGCCATGCAACAGGCTCCAATCTTCTCGACAGTGTAATTGCGAATGGGGAGCCAGCTTTGGCTCCCCATTGGTCACATTGCTATCCGGTTCCTGTCGTTGACCCTTCGCCGGTTCCAGAGCCATCGTCTGATGAACCGCCTCCAAACCAACTCCAGCGGTTGTACTTCTCGACGGTGCCATCCGCGTAGCGAATCTCAACATTACCTTCAGCATCCCACTTGATGAGGGCTGGAAGCAATGGGTCTGAGCCTTCAATTCTTGCATTGCCACTACCATCGGCGTTGAACATAAAGGTGGACTTGTAGCCATCACTGGATTCAACCAGCGAACTTCCAGAGCCATCCATCCGATACGTACCCGAATAGCGTGACCACGCTCCGGAAGCAAGTGTAGTACTTGAGCTATATGTATAATCGCCCTCGGCTACGTAGGTGCTTGATCCTTTGTCAACGGTGCCATCTGCAGATATGCTTTCGTACTTTGAGCGAAACGTTCCATCCGCTTCGGATTCAGTGATGCAGTCTCCATAAGCCACGGCAAGCGGACCTTTTTCGAATCGATATCTGTGTGAAAAGACAATCGGAAAAATGGTCCAGTCGGATGGCATGATCGATTCGGCATACCCTGCTGGTTCGGTCTTTGCCTCATCCAGATACATGTCCTGCCGATACATATCTGGCGTCGTTTTTACGTCAACCCAAAGCTGCAACCAATCATCAAAGTAAAAATACGGGTGGTAATCATCAGGTGGCAGAAACTGTCTGGTTCGACCGGATAAACCAGCACCACCGATGTTCCGGAAGTACATGTCAAGTCTTGGTGCGGCAACATTGCTTGCACCACCGCCTGGCATCCCACCTTCGTTCATCGAGAGTGTAGGAGCATTGCCACTCATCTGGCCCTCAGAGCCGAGCATCGACTTTACAATCGATTTAGCCTTAGCACGGGTACCACCAGTACCAGGGTATGGCATTACTCCACCGCCACAGCCATGAAGCAGGAGAGCTGATGCCATCAGTCCAACAATAGCAAATCTTCGTGTCATCGTCATTTCCCTTTAGCTACAAGTCTATTACCAGATAACTAAACCACGCCGAGACCAAACAAACCATATTCAACCGACTCTACCAGAGCCTCCCAAGATGCTTCAATGATGTTCGTTGATACACCAACCGTATTATACGAGTGACCATGGTGATCCGTCGATTCAATGATTGCACGTACCTTCGCGGCGGTACCTTCGCCGGATGTCACAACACGTACTTTGAAGTCGGTCAGTGTGATACTCGCCAGCTGAGGGTACGCATCGCAAAGTGCCTTACGTAGTGCCCCATCCAGGGCGTGTACAGGACCATCTCCATCAGCCACTGTCAGATATTCCTTGTCACCAACCCGAACCCGGAGCGTTGCTTCTGTTATCGGACTCTGATCTGAGCTACGCTTCTCGACAAGGACCCTGTACCCGATCAAATCAAAGAACTTTTGATACTGACCCGTTTCCTTGCGTACGATTAGTTCAAAGGATGCTTCAGCACCTTCAAAAGCATAGCCGGCAGCTTCTTGCTCGGTGACTGTGTTTAGAACAGCACGAACTTCCTTTGAGTTCTTATCCAATGTCAGGCCCATGGTTGCCGCATGCTGCACAACCGTAGCCTTACCCGACTGTTCGGAAATCGGTAGGCGCCGTACATTTCCAACGGTCTCAGGGGTGATATGTTCATACGCCGATGCATGCTTTGAAATGCCATCCACATGCAGGCCAGCTTTATGAGTAAAAGCATTCTTCCCAACATATGCCGCACGTGCATTGGGTGAAAGATTCGCCGTTTCGTCCACAAAAGCAGACATTGATGTCAAGTCCTGGAGGGTGTGTTCTTTACCGACTTGATATCCAAGTTTGATGGACAAATTCGCAATCACTGGAATCAGGTTGGCATTCCCGGTTCGTTCACCAAGTCCATTAATTGTTCCCTGCACATGTCGACACCCAGCCATGACCGCCGCGAGTGCATTAGCCGTTCCGCAATCTCCATCGTTGTGCGGGTGCATCCCAATCATTGTTGTCCTGAATGTATCAACTAGGTCTGCAATTATCTGACTGATTTGATGCGGCAGCATCCCACCATTTGTGTCACAAGGCACGATAACATCCACGCCAGCACGGACGGCTTCACCGAGGACAGTTTTTGTGTAGTCAGGGTTGAGAAGATAGCCATCGAAAAAGTGTTCTGCATCAAGAATTACCTTTTTCCCTTGGTCTTTGAGATACTTCACGGACTCGAAAACCATTTTGAGGTTTTCACCGCGGGAGACCCGCAAAATTTCATCCACTTGCCAAGCGCTTGACTTTGCGACGATCGTAACGACGGGTGTGTGGGCATCCAGAACAGCCTTCAAGAGCGGATCAGTTTCTACATCACTATTCGCCTTGCGCGTAGCGCCAAACGCTGCCAGAGCTACCCCATGCAGATCGACATCGCGCATCCGAGCAAAGAACTCAGTATCCTTAGGAACAGCCCCTGGCCAGCCACCTTCGATGTAGTCAACACCGAACGAAGCAAGGCGTTTGGCGATGCGAATCTTATCTTCCACAGAAAACGAAACACCGTCCATCTGTGAACCATCCCGAAGAGTCGTATCGTATATTTCTACGCGTTCCATTACTTAGCTATAACCCCTCTGTCATCGGATGCAGAACCCAATTCATTCCAATATGCTGCAAGCACCCAATCGCTATAATCACCATTCCCACACTTGTAAACCGTATCCCCGACCTTTTTTAAGCCTTGCCGGGCATAGAAACGTGATGCTCTGACATTTCCGGGATAGTGGGTCAGATATAGTCCAGCGGCTCCAGAGCTTTTGGCGCTGCCTACAATAGCATCCCAGAGCTGCTTCCCAACACCTTGACCATGTAAAGATGCCATCAGATAGAGCTTGTCTACTTTGTAGAATCCGGGTACGTAGGCATCTGCATTATTGTCCGCTGACACGCCAATTGCATAGCCAACCAGAGCATCGGCCTGTCGTGCCAAGAATACATCTGCATTGCTACAATATCTGTAGCACTCAACAACCCGACTGGCGTGACCATCGGAAATATGTTGACGAATATGCTCTTCATCAACAATGCCAGCCCATGTTTCGATAAATGTTGCTTCGACGAGAGCCTCAAGGACGAGAAAATCGTCAGGCCGCGCACGCTCGACGTGGACCAATTAAAAATTCTGCCCGAGCGAGACATACGTCTGCAATCGACTGCCCAATGCGAAGTCAAGACGAATGGGTCCAAACGGCGTTGCAAAGCGTAGTCCTGCCCCGACACCGGTTTTGAGGTCTCTTCCCTCGATTGACCTGCCCCTCGATGCTCCACCATAATCAACGAAAAGTGCACCAGTTACGTTCTCTGAGACAGGGACCCGCAGTTCGGCCGTTTGCAGAAACATTGATGAGCCCCGAAGAGAATAGAGGTCATAGCCACGCATCACGTCAAAACCGCCAAGGTAGAACTGCTCGGTCAGAGGCACGATTCCAGTGGTAGCCCCCACCATCGTCCTGGATGCCAACGTCAGAGCAGGCTTTTGAGATGTGGATTTCCGTGAAAGTCGTCGATATGTCCTGAAATCCAATTCAGACTTAGAAAAGGAGGTCGTACCTCCAAAGCCCGTCGATGCGTGTTCCGTCGAAAGTCGCCAATTCTTTCCAAACTGCGGGTTCGTCGCGTTATCGCGTGAATCACCACCAACTTGAAATTTCAGGGCACTCACTGTTCCAACACTACTAGCGAGCTCCGCGGGTGATGCTCCTAAGTTGGATGGTGCTGCCAACATACTCACATCGTCGAAACGGTAACCTAGCCAAAAGTCAATTTGACCAATTCGACGTCCGATGCGTACATTTCCGCCTTTACGCTGTTCATAGTTCCGGAGAGTCTCTACATTGTTAGAGAAAGTTGGAAGAAACAACGTGTTCTGATCATAGACTGAGACATCAAATCCTGGAGACTTCTTGTTGCCAACGGGATGTTGAAGGCTAAGGGAGAACGCCTGGCGAGCCGGTTGTTGAACAAAGTTACCCAATGCATCCAGTGTCAAAAAAGACCAACGTTGCCAGTTAAGCTGCGCTTGGTCGAGTGAACCAAACAGATTGTTTTCCGTAAGAGATACAAATCCAGTAAAGCCAGTGAAATCGCCGTAACCGACGGTAGCCGCAATGTTACCGGTCTGAGTATCTTTTAACGTGACCTTTACATCGACCGTACCAAGCTCACCAGTTTCATCATCACTTACGACAGGTGCGATTTGAACATCGGCGAACGCGCCCAACCTAGCGAGGCGTCCACGATCGGCTTCGCTTGTGGGAAGGTGGTACGGACTTCCGACTTTGAGGTCAAGAAACCTAGTAATGCGATTGATGTTTGTTTTCTTGCTACCAACAAAAACAAAGCTACGGATTTTTCCTTCGACGACGGTAATCGTCCAGCGCTCACCCTGTTGTTCAACATCGGTGACAACGGCTAGCGGATACCCATGCGACTTGTATTCATCCTGAATCGCAGCCACAACAGCCTGTCTTGTTTTAGTGCTGAGCCCCTTGAGCTTCACAACGACTTGTGTCACAGAGATAACATTGACACCTTTGAGCTCAAAGGAATCGGTCTGCTGTGAAACCACATTGCAGATTACTGCTACAGGCATCAGAAAAGGCATTGCATAACCTCGTAAACAAAACAAGCGTGACTCCCTGAAGGGGGCCACGCTTGTTACTATTCAGCCCGCACGTTAGCGATTGACCGCGCCCACCAGAAATGCCGTCGCAATCCAAGCAATCGCAATAATGCGGGTGTAGTTGGACATGATGTCATCAAATCCGGCTTTACCACGGAATGATCCACCTGGGGTGTTCTGGACGCCCGAGCCAAACCCTTCACTCTTGGGATTTTGCACTACGACTACAAAAATCAGTGCAATGGACAAGAGAAAAAGGACAATCGTCAATAACGCAACGAGAATCGACATGACTAACTGCCATCTCCATCAGACTTCTTGTCTTCAGGCTTCTCTTCATCGATAACTGACTTCTTGAACTCGCGAATCCCTTCGCCAAGTCCCTTTGCCAGCTGGGGAATCTTTGTGCCGCCAAACAGAACCAAGAAGACAACCGCAGCGATTGCCCAACCTTCCCATCCTGTCCAATATGCTACTGTCATTACCGTAATCCTCCGCACTTACGTGCTGTACTACTATGCTACCTCATCCGATGTCGAGTCCGCCCGACCTTCGGTTGTGATTGCGGGTGAATCTTCTACGTCCACCGACTCAACATTACTTGCAGAATCCACACCCTCACTAAGGGGTGAGACCACGACAGGCGTAGTTTCAACGCTAGCAACCTCAACTGCAGTCTCGACTGCGCCATCAGGCTGAACGTCTGAGTTATCACCCATATCCGAACCATCGGTAACCACACCCAATGCGACAACCTCTGACTCCGCACCAGGCTCATCAGCAATAAGTGTGCCATCTTCAGCATACGATTTGCCAGTGATTTCCAGCGTCTTCGACGGTGGAGCAGGCTCGAGCTGATGCTCAGGATCATGCGAATAAGCGTGCGAATCACTCAATCCGTACTGATCCATCGGCTCTTGATACGTCGATGAATCCGTATAGTTTGAATACGATCCGTAGTTGTAATTAGTGTCCATGGATACATGCTGCTCAAGGTCAAGTGCCTTTGTCATGTCTCCTGACATCTTCTTCAACTCGCGCATAGCCTGACCTATTTGACGACCAATTTCAGGAAGCTTTTGCGGGCCGAACACCAGCAAAGCGATGACCATCACGATGATCAGGGTCTGTGTACCAATAAAGCCTAAAACCATAATTGTTAACTCGAATACGCATGTTATCGTGGAATCGTTCCCACAAGCCATCTAACATTGTCGGCTTGACACCACGAAGTAAGTATAGTAACATCCACTCGCTATCTGCCCAGATGGTGAAATGGTAGACACGCTGGTTTCAGGTACCAGTGCCGAAAGGCGTGCGAGTTCGACTCTCGCTTTGGGCATCAACGGCGCCGGGAACGGCGCCGTTTTTTCGTTTTCACCACCTCTTCACCATTTGTGTCACTTGAAATCTCCGTTGATGATTTAGCATCATCAAAGGCTTTCTTGCTTTCTACATCTATTGGCTGTCCAAGCTCACCTTTTATAACCAGCGCATGTGGAACCTCGCGGCTTGGTAGGGATTCACTTGAATGCCCCGTTGCCAATATTTTGCCGTTGAAGACAATCGATGTACTAAAGCCACTGTCCATAAGAAAGGCTTCTTGCAAACCAGCTGCCGCGGCTCCGCGGGCCATCGCTGATGTCGTAATAACATTCTGTGTCGCACCGTACACGAGGGTCCCATCGGATTTCCACCCAAAGAAAGCGCGTTTGCGCGGATCGTTAAAGTCACCAGCGGCGGCAGTGGATATTTCACTCCTGGAACGTGCTTCGCCGTTGTGGACAATCCAAGCCCCAGCCAAAAAGCAATCCGTGAACTCAGGAAGGAGCTGACGAACCCCATCCTCGCTGTTCAATGCTTCGGAACTGAATGGAGCAACGCTTATCTTTGTCTCATTCCAGGCAATCAGTGGGCGGCCGATTAACTTTTCCAACCGCCGTGCATCACGATCAACAAAAAACACACCCTCATTCTGTGACTTAAAGGGACCAATCATGGCGTTATCGGTGCCTCGGAGAGCTGCATTGACGAAGAACGTGCCATTCATTCCGGCCATACCGCTATGTTTTTCAACATAGGTTCCAACGGACTTCCGTCCACCATCTGGGTCTCGCACCGAAACAGGGACCCCGCCAGACACAAATACCAACGATATTCCGTCAAATTCTCCAGCGGTCAGCGTTATTGGAGCATTGTTGATGTCCGTGGTAACGACAGCTGCAGGCACATTCTTAGCCCGGTCTAGAGACTGCTCAAATGCATCCTTGTACTTCGTTTGAATCGTCCGCTGTATCTCCAACACACCAGGGGATTCCTCGGCAGGACCATTCTTCATCGTAAAGGCCATCGTGTAGCCAAGAGACTTTGTTAGCTCGATTGTCTTACTATCGGCACTGCCAACGGGATAGGCCAGAAATGGCACTGGATGGCCCAATTGCTCTTCTAACAGCGACTTTGATTCTGTGAGCTCCCGCTCTTGGTCATCGATAGGAAGGGATTTCAGATCACCGGGATGTGAACAGGTGTGGCCACCGATTTCAACCAATCCAGATTTATCCAGCTCTTTGAGCTGATCCCATGACATCTTCGGATGACTTCCAGACTTATTCCCAACAAAGTCCGTATGCACAAACATGCCGCTTGGAATGCTCTTAGACTTCAATATTGGCCAGGCGTTATCATAAAACCCTTGGTAGTTATCATCAAATGTCAGCACGACCGAGCGTTCAGGGACTTCCTTCCCAGTCACAAGGTGTTCATGAAGGTCCTTGAGAGATAGGTAATGTGCGCCTTGTTCATCGAAGTAGTCCAAGATTTCTTTGAACTCGTCAACGGTGGAATCGAAGTAAACGCCACCCTTTCCACGCTCTGTGACCACATCGTGAAACATCAGCACTGTAACCCTAGATGAAAGCGCACGCGGGTGAAGCGGCGCGAACGCTGTTGGATCATAGGCTGGCTCTGGAGGCACAGTCGGCAAAGGCGCAGGTTTTACCCCTGCATTCACGTCCGGCTGCTTTGGAGCATTGAGTTTGCTCGTGCAGCCGGAAAACGGCATCGCGACAAAAACAAGAATCGCTACATATTTGAGAAAGAATCTATGCACATCGCCAGTTTATGGCAATTAGTCACAGCTCCAACCGGAAACCGAGAACTTTTTCGTTGCTTCCGGATCGCACAGGGTCTCATCGAACTGCCCCCCCGCGACAAGGAACTTTGCGTGGCCATCGGCGAAGATAATCGTCCCACCCTGAGAGTGCCACTGCTTGTAGTAGTAAGGGAAATACTCGTACTTAGAGCCATCCCTGTCAAATGGCGGCGCAAACCAAGGAAGCATCTCGTCACGCATGATCCGGGTGTTTGCTGGCTCTACAAACTGTGCAAGCGTTACGACTGCATTTCGGGTCTCGACAATGTTGTTTTGGACACTAACACCCGCGACGGTGCTAAATGTACAACGCGTAAAGCGGTAGCTTGAACCATAGCAATCCCAGTAGGAACGTCCCTTCCCTGGAATGTCGGAACATCCACCATATTCGATATTCGATGGGCTTTCAGCGGGGACAGGTCCCCCATTGTCATCGGGGCACCGGAACACTCCTACTGCCTTGACATACGGAAAAAGGGCGACCTCGACTCCAAGATGGCCAGCGACATTAGCCGGCGGTTGCGTATTATAAGCGTGGAATATAGGCATCCCCTCGTCATAATCCTGCGCATACATCATCACAGACATCCCGATTTGTCTCGCATTCGAAACACAGGACGTTTGTCTCGCTTTTGCGCGAGCCTGCGCAAAGACAGGGAAAAGGATAGCAGCAAGGATTGCGATAATCGCGATGACAACAAGGAGCTCTATCAGCGTAAAGGCACGTTTCATGTTTCTTCCCGCCGACGGCAGGAGACACAAGGCCACAAAAGGCTAGCGCTTCCCTCCGCCGGTATTAACCGGATCAGGTATTTGGGGTCGGCACATGGCCCTCTCAGCACCGTAACAGGTGCTCCCCCAGCACATATGTTTTATCACTTTCCAGATAGAAATCGAAACCATTGATGGATTACCGCTGGAAGTACTGGAACAACAATGATTACTACAATGAACAATTTACTACGAGGTTAGTTCAACGCATTACGGCAACTTCTCGTGAAGCACTCTCAGTTTGAAAAACATGAACCCAGTCGGCATCGATCTTAAACGCTGCATCACGGGTCTCAAACCCGATATGCAAATCACCCTGTAACCAGACATCGTTAAAAGCAATCTCTATTCGCTTCTGTGCATTGCCAATCAGATCCCAAAACCGACAAGTACACCGCAGAACGTCAATGTCAGGTGAGTGACCCCAAAAAGTTGGAATAGACTGTATCGCGCATCATATACATCGAAGATGTCGACTACGATATGCATTACTCTCCGCTAGCCGTAGTGATGACAAACCAATGCGGTCTTACAAAGGCTCCGGCGAAAAGGAACCACGGCGAACTCAAATGCCGCTCCAAGGCTCACCGCCGTTATGCTTGGGGATGCTTCCCGTAAACCCCTCCAGCCCGACGAAACGAAACTTGCTGAAATGGTTCGTCAGAGCCGTCATAGCCCCAGCGTAATCTGACGAGCTACGTACATTTTCGATGACATTCGTCGTTTCACGAGGATCATTGACAAGGTCATATGCTTCATCTAGAAGCCCCTTACCGAAGCGGTTGATGACCTTGAGCTTGGATGTCCGAATCATCCGGGCATTACCATATTCGCAAATGGCAATATCACGGGTCTCGTTCGCCTTACCCAGTAATGTTGGAAGCAATGAGGTTCCTGGATTCGATTCCACATCGCGCTTGCGACTTACGGAAGCCAAATCCAATATCGTCTCAAATTGATCGCAGTGGTTCACCCACGAACGATTTAACTGACCAGCGGCTGATTTCCCTGGCATCCGCCATACACAGGGGACCCGAATCGATTCATCGTAAAAATTCTGTGGGATGGTGGCGTTTCCCTTGTAATACAAGCCGTGGTGGCCATTCATATGACCATGATCCCCAGTATAGAGAACTGCCGTAGTATTCGCCGTTCCAAGCGCTGTCAAGTGATCCAGAACACGACCAACACACTGATCAATCATTTCCACCGATGCTGCATACTGTGCCATCCGACGCTGATGCTCGGTTGGTAATGGCATCTTCCCGGGCACTCTAGTGGCATTTCCAGTGTATTTCTCAACCTTCACCGACTTCAACGGATTGGCCGCGTAGAAGTCGACTAAGTGTTGGGGATGGTCCGTAAATGGCGAATGTGTATCCGTCAGACCAACGAACAGAAACACCGGTCGCTTATCTGATGTGTCGCTCAGGAAGTCGATGGCACGGGATGTCAAAAAGTCTGATCGCTGACCGACATAGGTTACATCTCGACCATTGTCGTTAAACTTACATTGTCCCCGATGCGGATATTGATCTTTGTTTTCACCGACATAGAAGTCGAAGCCAGGTTGATGAACCCACGATTGACCACAGTGCCACTTACCAACAAATCCAGTTCGATAGCCCGCATCATGGAGTAATGAAGCCAGCGTTGGTAGACGTTCTGGAAGCCACTTCTTTGGAAATGTCTTTTCATCTATCCAGTCATGGATGCCATGTTGGCTTGGGTACATTCCGGTCCAGAAAGACGCACGCGCCGGGCTACAGACAGGACTTGGGGTGTACGCATTTGGGAAGTAAATGCCATTTGCTACCAATGAATCCAATGCTGGCGTGCGCAGTTCGGGAGTTCCAAAGCAGTTCGCCGCCCAAGGGCCATGGTCATCGGTTAGGAAAACAACGATATTCGGCCGCACGACCCTGACCTATACCTTGTCAAAAATCGGTAGCGGTGACATTCCAATGGTCGCCAGAAGCCGAATTCCATATGCAAGCGCATCATCGCCAAAATCATAGCCGGGCGTGTGCAGGTGGTACGGACAATCGGTTCCAAGGCGAAGCATCGCGCCTGGAACATGCTCCAAGTAATGAGCAAAGTCTTCCGCGCCCATCGTGGGTTCGTCCAACCAGGTGACGGTCCCGCCAACCGCTGGAGACGAAACATGACCAGCAATGTGATTGATAACAGCGTTGTTGTTTACAACCGGAGGCGTTCCAATTTTCCAATGGACACGTACATCAACACCGTGAGCGCTTCCAATCGCTTGGAGAACAGCATCGATACGGGTCATGAGATACGAGCGCGTATCGTGCTTTAGTGTCCGCAGGGTCCCAGCAATCGTGGCTGTATCAGGAATGATGTTCCGGGCTGTCCCCGCGTTGAACATCGTTACAGAGATAACAGCACTGTCAACTGGACTGACATTGCGACTAACAAGCTGCTGTAGTTCAACTACCATTGACGCAGCGGCTAGTATTGGGTCCTTGGCGAGGTGCGGGTAAGCAGCGTGGGCTCCATGCCCGGTAATCGTGACTTCAAAGGTATCCGACGATGCCATTGCAGGTCCGTGTTTGAGACCAATCGCACCTATCGGCAAATCAGGCCAGCCGTGAGACATGACGATGGCATCGACGCCATCTATTCCCCCACCAGCGATGACGGAAACCGCGCCGGAAACCGTTTCTTCAGCAGGCTGAAACAGGCACCGCACACGCCCAGCAAACTGGTCACGTAGCTGGTTGAGCGTTAAGGCAACACCCACCAATGTCGCTGAATGTCCATCGTGACCACACGCATGCATCACATTTGGAACCTGACTCACATAAGGAGCATCGGATACTTCTTGGATAGGCAGTGCATCCATATCTGCCCGGATTCCCCAGCAGCTACCGCCGGGTAATCCATCAATGGTGCACATCAGGCCATGCATACCCCCAAGACCCGACACAACAGCTATCCCGTGCGCTTCCAAGATCGCCTGAATCCGACGGGCTGTCTGCTCCTCTTTCCCTGAAAGCTCAGGATTGCGATGCATTTCGTGTCGCAACTCCGTCGCTATAGGCAGAGCGAACGCAACAGCCTCGTCGAATGTCATGTTATGCTCCTGGACGGCGAATCATCTGACGTAGCTCGGTGAGGTTACCCGCTGCATGCATTGCGTCATCTTCCGTGATGATGCCCGCCTTGTAGTAGCGTGCAAGGCACTGGTTCATGGTTTGCATGCCCCAGAAGCCACCCTCTTGGATTGCAGTGTAGATATTTCCAGCACGGCCTTCTTCAATCAGCTTTGACACGGTCGGCGTCACGACCATGATTTCAACTGCGGCAACGCGTCCTGCTGCATCCTGCCTTGGTAGAAGTTTCTGAGAAAGAATACCCTTTAGCGTGGTGGCGAGACGCAAACACAGAAGTCCCTTCTCATGCGGTGGGAACAAGTGCATCAGACGGTCAAGTGTTTCAGATGCACTTGATGTGTGGAGCGTTCCGAAAACAAGGTGACCGGTTTCAGCGGCCTGTAGAGCCACAGAAACTGTTTCCACATCACGGATTTCACCAATCAAAATGATGTCCGGATTCTGGCGGACAACGTACTTCAGTGCATCCGAGAACGATTCGGTATCAATACCGACTTCACGTTGGGAGATGATTGATTTGATGTCAGGATGGACGAACTCAATCGGGTCTTCAACCGTGATGATGTTCTTAGCCTGCTCGTTGTTGACCTTATTAATCATCGCAGCAAGCGTCGTTGACTTGCCTGATCCGGTTGGTCCTGTTACGAGAACGAGTCCAGAGCGGTTCTTGGTCATTTCGCCGACAGCGGGTGCCATCCCGAGCATATCCAAGGTGTAAATTTTCAGAGGGACAAGTCGCAAAACCATGCCAACTGAGTTCCGCTGTTTGTGGATGTTGACGCGTACACGCGTTACTTCTGGAATTTCAATCGCAAGGTCGAGCTCAGGATAATGCTCGAACTGCATGATCTGCTCGTGGGACATCACAGAGTAAGCCATCCGGCGAGTATCTTCAGGAGACAACATCGGATTATCATCCACGGCGGCAATGCGTCCATGAAGACGCCAGTTTGGTGGTGCACCGGCTTTGATAAAAATATCTGATGCTTTTCGCTCTGCAGCTAATCGAATCAAATCATGAACAGTCAACATGACGCTTGGTTTCAACCTTCCGAATTTATCTACCAACATTTCGTTTGACGATAACCGTAACCGCCAAACCACCCGCAACGGCGACTCCAACAATCAACAAAAGAATCCCGTAAGACGGTTTTCTGGTTGCTTTTGTTCGAACAACAACAGCATCCCGATCAGGAATTGAAAAGTCAGCAACAGGCCGCTTTCGAATATTCGCCACAAAGGTGAAGGCTCCCTGCTGGCCATACACATCTAGAGCAAGATTCTCGTTCTCAAAATGCCGTGCTTTGGAATACACAAACCCCTGCTCGACGAGAAACGTAACTTGAACGCGGTCAAATTGCTGAAGCGCAACGATTAATTTTTCTGGATAAAAAGCGCCAGCAGGTCTACCGACAAGCTCACACTTCGATTCAAACGTCGCCGATGTCATCAACGGTTCTTTTGCCACTTTTGCGCCGGGCTCGTGTTCAAGCCGACTGGTTTCGATTGTAAGACCCGATACCGAAGATGCGGATAGTTTGGCAAATGTGTCCACTAAGCCACGGACCTGCTGGGCATCAACTTTTTTGGGAAACACAAACGCGACTGTGTATCCTCTAGCCCCTGGACCAACCATCACCTGAACATCCGGCATACCCTTCGGGAGTGACTCGCCAGGTGTTGCAACCGATGGTTTGTCAGAACCGGGTTGAGCGGTCTGTGCAAGCGTTGTTTGCCCAAAAGCTAAAGCAGCAATGAGGAATGTTGTGGCTATCAGAGACTGGACTTTAGGAAGGTTCACGCGTCAATGCCACCTTTTTGAACATATCCAGCGCCAAGAGCCGCTGAACACCATGGTCAACAATAGGATTTGGGTAGTCGCGACCAAGCTGAAAACCAAGCCACGTCGTTTCACTATACGACATCAGCCATGGAGCATGAATGAATTTGTCAGGAACATTTTGCAGCTCAGGAAGCCATTCGCGCACAAACGATCCTGCTGGATCGAATTTCATCCCCTGCGCAACAGGGTTGAACACACGAAACCACGGCTGAGCATCGGTACCAGTGCTTGCAGCCCACTGCCATCCCCCAACATTGCTTGCAATATCTCCATCCAATAACTGACTTCGGAAGTAGTTTTCCCCGATACGCCAATCAACAAGAAGATCCTTTGTGAGAAACGATGCGACAATCATTCGCAAGCGATTATGCATCCATCCAGTTGCGTTTAGCTGCCGCATCGCCGCATCGACAATCGGATACCCCGTCTTCCCTTCCATCCAAGCAGAAACAAAGCGAGGATCGTCCTGCCAAGGAATAGCATCCCAATGGCGTTGAAAACACCCATGAACCGAGTCAG
>CAIWTR010000302.1 GCA_903915615.1 uncultured Armatimonadota bacterium | reverse complement strand
AGGGTTGCCCACTCAAGTAGGACTGGAGTTCTGGACTGCCATGGCTGACCAACACGGACACGCTGCCCGCCGAGGTCAATCACTGGAAGTGCGACGTACGCACCAGGACGATCTGCGGATGCAACACCGTATTCCAGCGTCTTACCGCTTGTTGAAAGCGTACGGTAACGAGACTTGAAGCTGAAGACATCCTCGAGGCGGGCGCTTGCGCCATTGCCTGCGGTGATCGTTCCTTCAGTGACAAGGTCACGTGTAAAGTAGGCCGACTGTGTGACGCGGTCTTCTGTTGAGCGCTCGTACTTTGCGGTAACGGTCTGCACAGGGAGAGTAAACGGACCGGATGCTTGGAAGTTGCCATTGTCGCGGCCAAACGCTGCGCCACCAGCACCACCCATCATGCCTCCGCCCATCATTCCGCCACCCATCATGCCGGCTCCGCCGCGAGGTCCGCTTGAGCCCATGCCACGAGGACCGCTGGAACCCATGCCGCCACGTGGTCCACCGCCGCCGCCCATCATGCCAGCACCACCGCGAGGACCGCTCGAACCCATGCCGCCACGTGGGCCGCTGGAGCTCATGCCGCCGCCGCCGCCCTTGCCCATGTCGCCGTCGCCGTTCATCATTCCGCCACCGGCAAATCCGCCGCCGCCGGACATCCCACGACCCTGGGATGAAAAACCATTCGACCCGGATGCAAAACCTGCACCTGGAGCCACCGGCTTGTTCTCGCCGAGGTACTCAACATCTGTCTTTTGGGAATAATGCGTTTCATCCCCGACCTGGAAGCGGTAGGTCAACAGGATTCCGTCCGCAGGGACACGCAAGCCACCCTTGTTGTCGACTTCAAGCGTCAGAGATTGACGACCGATGCGCTTGTTGTTGCCATCGAATGCGATGATCTCAACCGCATGAGGGCCATCCTCGACGCCTTCCAACAAAGATGGGTTCTTTGGGTCAGGCGTAAGCGTCTTCGTATTCCAGAGAATCGAGACACTTGTTTCATCGTAGGCAAGGACATCTGTCGTAATCGACTTTGCTTTGCCGTTCTTCTCAAAGACAGGGGATGGCACACCAAGACCCGCACGGAATTTCCCATCTACGGACAGGGCCAGATACTTGACATTCGTCAAGGCTGTGCGCGGAATCTGAATCCGCACTGTCTCACGTACACGGGCACCATCCTGCGGACGGGCTACCTTGAATGGCACCTGCGCCGATGCCGCCATAGGCACCGTGATTGCCAAACCCAAGACTGTCGCACCCAAAATCGTCTTGACCATCGCTTCGCTTCCTCTTTAGAACCAAGTCCGTAGACCGTACACACCTTGGTGTAGACGTCCTGCAGATATTGTAGACATCGAGGGACCGCTTCATCAGTCCCATATCCAACATTCCTTTAGAGCGAGGGAACTCTGGAATCCTTAAGTAAAAAGGCACAGAGACACTCTTCGTTCCGCATTCTACACGCTACCCGCGCAATTTCACCGTAGGTTTCTTACTTTCCTGTATGGCAAATGCACACCTTTCCGACAGAGGACACGCACCACACTGCGGTTTTCGCGCATCACACACCCGGCGCCCAAGCCGAATTAATTGCACGTGGTACGGATAGACATCGGCATCGCTGAGCTGGCTCTGCAATATTCCGTGTGCTTTTGCCTCATCCACCGTAGGCCCAATCAACCCCACACGCTGGCTCACCCGGTGCACATGCGTATCCACGGGAAGCACGGGACGCCCCATGCAAAACATCAGCACACACGCCGCCGTCTTTGGACCCACGCCTTTAAACGACTGTAAATATGCCTGCACATCAGCGGTGGACATCGCTTCCAGAAATCCAAGATCACACCCGCCGGATGTCTCCGTCGCTGACCGAAGCACTTCCTGAATCCGCTTTGCCTTCTGCGCCGCAAGGCCGCCCCTTCGAATAGCATCGATAACGTCTTCGACAGGCGCATCCCGAACTGCCTCCCAACCACCCGGAAAAGCCCGCCGCATGTCATCAAATGCCCGCTCACTGTTCACATCGTTTGTGTGCTGACTCAAAATAGTCTGAATCAATCCATCCAATGGGTCCCCATGGGAACTCCAGCTGACAGGACCAAATGCAGCATCCAATGTGGAAACCACCCAAGCAGTTGTAGGCTTTGCACGTCGAGGCATCGCTCATATAAGCATTAATCACCAACCGGAAGCAAGGTCCCTGCCTGATACCATGCCAACATGGCTGGTGGTCAAGCTGCAGGACGGGCATCCGTGCTCGTGATGGCATTCGTTCTCCTCTCCCGCGTCCTCGGCGTTGTCCGTGACATGGTCATCTCGCACCGCTTCGGACAGGACCTCATCACCGATGTCTACACCGCAGCATTTCGCATCCCCGACATCCTGCAATACCTAGTCGCCGGAGGCGCACTCGCGACCGTCTTTGTCCCCGTCTTTACGCAATACTGGACGCAGGAAAAGCGCGAGGATGCGTGGACCGT
>CAIWTR010000301.1 GCA_903915615.1 uncultured Armatimonadota bacterium | reverse complement strand
CCGGCTTTGACCGCTGGTTCTTCCGGATGTTGACACGCAACCACATCGATTTGGTACGTCGCGCAAAGGTACGTCGTGCATTCAGCTTGGACACTGGCTTGCCCTTATTTGAAGGCAAGAATATACAGCTTGCCGGAACATCTGACCCACCAGATGGGTTTATTCAAAGGACACTCTCGGAGCCAATGCAGGCCGCGCTTGATTCCCTGAATGAACAACATCGTGCCGCTTTGCTCCTTGCAGACGTTGAGGGGCTGGATTACGATGAAATTGCGCAAGTACTTGCTCTCCCTCTTGGAACGGTAAGATCTCGGCTCCATCGTGCGCGGGCCAAAATGCGTGCTGCACTGGAATCCTACGGATGCGACATCGGCTGAAAGACATCAACCTCGCAAACGACCGGCATGATCATGCTGGGATAGGCGATGGTCGTGAATCGATTGTTGAAAATACAAGCGATGATGTTTCCCGAAAGCTGGACAGTTACCAGCGTGAATCGCTCCGTTCCTATCGCTCTGTCTACCGCAAAGCCCAATATGCTTTGGAAAACCCATCGGCCTGGCTTCGTAACCGAATCCGTAGAATGAGCTGGGCGTACGGTCCACCCGCAGCTTGCGGGGCACTGGGATGTCTGATCGGCATCGGCTTGTCAATCATCCACCAACAGCTAACACCATCGGTGATGTTGCCATCCAAAAGAGACATGAATGCAGTGTTTGCAGTACATGACATCAATGAACTGTTGCTAGCAACGCAAGATCAGATCAGGACCAAATAATGAGACCTGCAGCATTCGCACTTGCCGGAGGCACGGCTATCGTCGCTGCAGTTGCGGGTTGGGAGCTGCGTTCTCGATGGCTTGCAAGAACGCTACAAGTCATCCCAAGCTCTGGTCAAGCGCGAACGTCCGTGGATAAAGACGTTTTACTCAGTCTTCCAGAATCCGTTGGGGGGTATCGCCGGGTTAGCTCCACGGAAGGCGGGCGCCAGCAAATTTACATCAAGGGGCGAACAACCGTGTCGTTGTTTCTACCGGGTTCGACAGCAGCTGAGATTGCGGCTGCACCGGGTTGGTCTGTTCGGTCCGGTACCGATGGGAGCACAATCTACGCGCTAATCGGACAAAATGACCACTGCGCTGTGGCATTCACCTACGGGAATCAACCCGTTGTCCTCGCATCCCGTGTCCAACCAGAGCAATTGATCGAGCTCGCGAATCACATGATAAAGGCGATGCGCGAGCAGTCATAGTTCTCTAAGAACTGCTTATTGGTCTGTAAAATCATCTACAGGGTGCCTTAGTCTTAAGGCACCCTGATGTGTTTTTAGTGGGCGACTTCTGCACGTAGTCGCGCGACTAGCCCCGGATCGACAAGGGTTGCACAGACCGCTTCCAATGCCTCTGCGATTTCATCCGGACGTGAGTTACGCACTTCCTGAATCGAATCCCGCAGGAAGGACATGTGCGCTGCATCATCGAGGAGCAAATGGTCAATCAGACGGAGGAGAGTGACATCCCCGCCCGTCACCGCGAGGTCCCGAATCGCTGCCAGACCATCGATTTCGTAGCATTCCCACGCAAGGCTATCAATCAGGACCGCTTCTGGTGTGTCGATCGGCGGAATCCACTGATTTTCCGACAGCTCGCGTTCCCACGTATTACGACAAATCTCATCCGTGTAACCAGCACGCAGAATCAACCACTCCTGGAGTCCGAGGAGGTGCTTACTTTCATCGTAGGCCCAGCGCGTCATAAACCATGCGCGGCCACGGGATGAACGCTGTGACTGCAATGCACGGGATGAATAGTCAGGGAGGAACATGAGTTCGACGTAGCGACGCTCGACGGCGGCAATCAGCTCTTCCGATGCAGGTGTTTCAGGGATTTCATTCCAAGGGATGTCATTCCAGAGATTCCAGGTACGGTGCTGGTCGGCATCCCGGAAAAACTCCCGGTAACGCTTGTACATCCGACGCTCAGATGGCTCATCCACCATCGCGGCTGCACTGAGCTCCGATGTTCCATCGTGTAGTTGGTTGATTTCTTCGTGTTCGCGTTTACGCAACATTTGTGCTTATCTCTCCTGTTGCAATGGTGTATCAGATGCCAAAATCGTGGGCATGGGTCTTTTGTCCCAAAGTCGCAAGCCGAATGGGGGATTCAGTCATGTGCAAAGGGTGAAAATGGCTTCAGCTCAAACACTTCCACATCCACGCCGGGAGAATATAGAACGCTAGGCGGTGGGATGTTCCGGACATCCGAGAGCGGAAATTCGGCATCAAACTTTGAAAAGTCAACGGTGGCATCGCTGAGGCGATACGGCTTGTGATGGACCTGCCCTGTGTGCAGCTTGCCCTTGTGGATGCTGTGTAACAAGTAGCGCTCCGCAGCCCACCATGCAAACGTGCCCGGTAGCGCGGGTAATGGCTCTCCCGCCGAAATGGATGCCGAGAGCGCTACATCGAGGCCCGACTTATAGCGTGATGTTCTGTACCGAAATTCGTTGTTGGTCACAACACCGTTCATCTTTGCGTGGAAATAGGGGAGCGAAAATGTCAGTCTTGCGATGGCACACGCGATGGCATTTGCCGCATCGAGGCTGAAAAACCAAACACCGGGAGCCTTGCCATTGATGTGCACATAGGTGCGGACATTACATTCGGCAAAGTTGCTCAGCCCGGGCACGCATGGAGCCAAAACCGGCCGTACATTTCGCATTTGAAACGGGACCAATGCCACCCACGCAAAGCCATCGAATGTGTCCACTGTGAGCTCGGTCGGAAGCGCCTGTTGGATAACATCCACCGGAACCGGCCAATGGATAAACAGCAAATCACGCCAAGACTGCCGCATCACGGGAGGTCGTCCCGGATGCCGAGTCCAGTATTCACGCTCATCCTGTGTGACATTCATGGTCTATATCCTACCTTCCGTTTGCATCTCAGGAACCAATGCAAACCTCGTTGCGTAGACTGTCCAGATGCCGTGAAAGCGGTACGATGGACGCGGGAGCCAACATGGAACCGGATCAGATCGCAGACACCCTCAAACGCCTTGGAAATGCTGCCAAGGACAAGCTCATTGAAACGATGGGAGATGGTGTGTTGCCCGGCCGGAAGACCAGTGACTGGCCACCGATGAGGGATGAGACCATGATGCCAATGGAACCGGATTGGGATGAAATTGATCGCCGTGCAAATGGCATCATCCTGACCTACACCGCTATCAGTGCGGCTGCCAACCTCTTGCCATTTGGCCTTGACATCGCTGCCGTGACTGCAACATTTTCCAAAATGGCCACGGAGCTCTCCGGTGTCTATCAGGTTCTCGTGTCTGCCAAGCGCGCCCGGCAAATGGGCTTTGCGATCGCAACGACAACCGCAACTGTGCTCGGTGGAGCTTTTGGTGCCGCGTATGCCGGTTCAAAGCTTGCGAAGTTTATTCCAGGTGCTGGCTACCTCGTCTCAGTTGCGATTCAGGCACCAATCACCGCTGCTGTCGCATGGGCTGCCGGCGAAACGCTGAAGCACTACTTCAAGGATTGCCGCCGCGGAACCGAGCCTAGCATTCAGGCCCTTTCCGAGTCGTTTGCGAAGACACTTCACCTCAAAATCAGTGACTTTGGCCGCAAACAATCTGTGGTTTCCGCCGATGCTGCGTCAGCATCGACAATCCCGGTTCCGCCGAACGCACCACCGGCACCCGTCGTGGATCCTGTCGAGGACTGCATCGAAAAGCTGGCATCCCTGCACGCCCTAATGCACTCCGGTGCCATCACCGCCGAAGAATACGAGCTCAAAAAAGCCGAGCTCCTCGCACGCATTTAGCGAAGTGAATTCCGAGCTGCTGCGACGGGACTGGCAACCTGAACGCAAACAACCCGCTGCAGCCTACATT
>CAIWTR010000300.1 GCA_903915615.1 uncultured Armatimonadota bacterium | reverse complement strand
CGCGGCTGCGGGAGCTGGCTACCGTCAATTGACAAGTAGGACGCTACGCTACATCCAAGGCAACCTTCAGGAAGACCCAGAGCCTAGACTGACGCAGCGCTGGCGAGCGGCTCTCGGGATGATGGGAAATCCAAGACTTCCGAAGCTCACCGAGACGGTTGCGGGTATCGCGGGCCTGGATGCCATCGAGGGCACCGAAGGCACCCCAAATCTCCTCATCAACCGTAACCCACGCTCCATCAGCCACGTCACGTTTACCGTCGACCCAAGCTCGGTCGCGATGCACCCGGGGCCTCGCGGAGGCGTTAGGCTCATCTATAACGGGCCTGTCTCCGGCGGGCTTCAGCATGAGGTTCGCGTACGGGATGCAGACCCGGGCTGCGGGGATGGCATTACGTGGCAGGTTGTCTACATCAATACAGATGGCAAGGAGCAAATCCTCGGGGATGGCGCGATTCCAAATGGCGGGCAGCAAGGCGCGCAAGTCGCGCACAAATTGCCAAATGGACTGGATTACACCAGTGGCCGCGTCGCCATCGATATCCTCCCCAAGGGTGAGTACAGCTGCGACACCACCAATGTCACTTGGCGGATTCGGGAGAATGGAAAGCTGATCGCGGATGTCGCAGCGGATGCCATCGCGGGGCAAACCGGCAACCCATTTGGGCCGGCGGGAGCTCCGGATCGCTGGATGATCCAAGACCTTTCTAAGGCCCCGGGCAGCGGTCTGCCAGCCGAGCTTGTAGCAGCATTCAAAGCTGGACGTATCCAAGGTGCACTGCGACTCGCCGAAACCCTTCCGGACAATGTCCATCCCGCAACCCCGTGGAGCATCGCCGATATCGCCCGTGAGGATCGCGAGCGCATTACCTTACTTCAGGAAAAGCTTGCGCATCTGAATAAGGCTCTTCCGCCACAGGCAGCCCTTGCCGTTGGCGCGCAGGAGGGCGGGGTTCCCGAGAGCCCGCACGCTGGCATCCACGATGTCCGTGTTCACAACCGCGGCAAATACGATGACCTTGGCGACCTCGTTCCACGGGCCGTTCCGGCATTGTTTGTCACTCCAACCGAGGCGCCAAAAGTCACGGCCGGCTCTGGCCGCGCTGAGCTCGCAACCTGGCTTGGGGACACGCGCAACCTGCACGTCGCCCGCGTCTGGATGAACCGGGTTTGGCAACATCACTTCGGACAAGGCATCGTCCGCACGCCAAGCAACTTCGGCGCGCTCGGGGATCGTCCCAGCCATCCAGGATTGCTAAACTGGCTTGCCGCCGAGTTCCAAAAGCGTGGTCAGAGCACAAAAACAATGCACCGCTTGATCGTCACGAGCAGCGTCTATCGTCAGCAGGCATCAGTGTCTGCGCTCGCGAAGACCAAAGATCCGGAGAACCGGCTGCTTTCGCATATGAATCGCCGCCTCCTGGATGCTGAATCTCTCCGGGATACCTGGCTTGCCGCGGGTGGGATTTTGGATCTGAACCAAGTCGGTGGACCGGCGACATCGCAAATGGATAGTGCGAAGCGGACTGTTTATATGCAGACGGTGCGCAGCGACCGGACGAGCTACCGGATGCTGTTCGATGCCGCAGATCCCACGAACAGTATTGAAAAGCGAAACGTCAGCATTGTTGCCCCGCAGGCGCTTTATCTGCTGAACTCTGACTTTACGGACAAGGTTGTGGATGCCCTGGCAAGCAAAATGGCAGCGCAAAAGGGAACGCAAGGATCTCGCATCGTGCAGCAGTGGGAAGAGCTGGTCGGGCGTCCGATCACCGCCGGGGAGCGCGCGGCGCTTGGCGATTTGTGGATGTCGGTGGCCACTCCGGGAACGATGGTTCCAGATGCCGCTGTCTTTAATGTAATGGCGCGGGCGATGCTGTGTGCGAATGCCACGGCGGTTGTGGATTAGGAGAGCAAAATGGAATTTACACCGACATCCAGGCGGGATCTGCTCCGCAATGCAGGTGCTGGTTTTGGCGCGCTTGCGCTGCACGGTTTGCTCGGCGCCGAAGGCGCACAGGCTGCACAGGGCACGGCAAGTCCTCTCGCGCCGAAGGCTCCCCACTTTCCCGCGCGGGCAAAACGCGTCATCTTTTTGTTTATGAGCGGCGGCCCCAGCCACGTCGATACATTTGATCCAAAGCCACGGCTGCGTGCAGAAAATGGCAAGCCACTGCCATTTGCAAAGCCAAAGCTTGAGCGCACCGCCACCGGCAACCTTTTAGGCTCGCCCTGGGAGTTCAAGCGCGCGGGTAAGTGCGGGATGGAAGTGAGTGAGCTGCTGCCACACTTTGCGGGCATCGCCGATGATGTCACCCTCATCCGCTCGATGCTGGCCGACAATATCAACCACAATGGCGCCTGTCTGCAAATGAATACTGGTGAGCAGGCATTCAGCCGGCCGAGTCTTGGCTCCTGGGCGACGTATGGCCTCGGGACCGTCAATGCCAACCTCCCAGGGTTTGTCGTCCTCAGCCCGGCGCAGCCGGCGCAGGGTGCGCCGCTCTGGGGAGCAAGCTTTCTTCCCGCATCGCATCAGGGGACACTCGTCAGCGACCTCAACAACCCCATCGCCAATCTGCGCTCGCGTGGTGTGACAACCGCACGTCAGCGGGCAGCCCTGGATGCCATCAACGCTCTGAACACCGATCACCTCAAAGCCCGCCCGGATGATGCGCGCCTTGCGGCGAGGATTGAGTCGTTTGAGCTGGCGTACCGGATGCAGCAGGAGGCTCCGGATGCATTTGATGTCAGCCGT
>CAIWTR010000299.1 GCA_903915615.1 uncultured Armatimonadota bacterium | reverse complement strand
TTTCCGTTTATCAGCACCTCTGGCTTTGCACACCACTTCGGCACACGCAGCTTGATGTTGTAGACCTGCGGGCGCATCGCGGAAATGACAATCTTTACTGTGTCGCTTGTCGCAAGCTGCGTCCATTGATAAAGGCGGATGTTCGGTTTGCTGATACTGGCCGCGGACTCGATGTATTGATTGATATAGACCGTGTCATCCCCTTGGGTGGAATAGATGAACTGTCCATACTGCCCAGGGTTTTCGAGGCCGGTGCCGTTGCAGCAATAGCAGCCGCGTTCATTGGAGCGGAAGTCTTTGACAGAGTTTGCGCCAAGGGGCTGGTAGTACGTCTTCCACCCGGTGCGCGGGTCCTGACTACCTAAAATCGCATTGAAGAGGGTGCGCTCGATGTGGTCATGGAAGCGGGCATCCCCTGTCTGGGCGGCCAGACTGTGCCCAATCTTGATGAGGTTATAGCTGACACATGTCTCCTGTGGCATCCGGCTCTGCGTGCCCGCGAGGCGTTTCTGCGGCGGCATCCCTTCGTGCACGCTCAGCCCGCCGGTTGCGTAGGTACGTCCACCGGATGTCACCACTTTGTCCCAAAAGCCCAGCACAGCATTGTGCTCGTGTGTGGAGCCAGTGAGCTCTGCGACACGTGCAGCTCCCACGATTTTGGCGATGAGGGTGTTGGCGTGTTCCATGTAATCGCCGCCGCTTGCAAACTTGTCGAGGATTGGTGGCTCCAGCCAGCGCTGCGCGAGGGCGAGGTGGCGCGGGTTTTTGGTGATGGCGTAGACATTTGCGAGGGCCTCTGCCATGCCTCCGTATTCGACTTTTTTGACTTTGTCGAGGTCGGCTCCGTAGCGGGTAGTGCGCTCGTCTATCCAGTCAACCAGCGCGACGACGATCTGGAGGGCTTGCGCACTACCGGCATGGACCCGGGCGGCGACAAGCCCTTCAATCAGCTTGTGCATCCGGTACCAGACAACGCCATCCAGGCGGTTTGGTTCAAACTCGGCTTCCGGGCTTGCAAAGAGGTAGCGACCACCCAGCGCGCGCTGACATTTGCCCAATTCTCGAACCATTGCGTGGACGCGCGATCGCAGAACTTTGTCATCATCGAAGAAATTTGCGGACATTTTGCTGATGGCACTAAGGTAGTGAGACTCATAAAAGCCGGGGAATGCGCCGTAAGGCTCGGGGGTGGCCCAGCTTTCGTAGGGCTTTGCGCCAAGCGTCGGGAGGCCGGCTTGAAAGCGAAACGCATAGAGCATCCGGTCGAGATCGAGGCTATGCAAAACCTTGCGGCCAACCTCCATGCTGTCCTTGAAGATGCCGCCCTGTATTTGAACATCACGGATGGGAACCGGCTTAATCGGTGCTTGCTTGGTTTTCATTTGGAGTTACTTTCCGGAATAGCCCATCGCACGCAGGCCGGCTTGAACAACGGTGTGCTTGGTAAATGTCTTCCAAATGTAGCCATCCCGGGCATTTGCATAGCCACAAATCGCCATCCCGAGATCGAGGCCAAGCACATCCGGGTCGATCCAGTTCTTGTCTTCATTCAGCGCATTCGGAAATCCGTAGGGGCCATAAGCCTGCTTACCAATATGCGCGTGTAATGAGACCAGCGCTTTGTCGGCGGCTGCGCGATCAAACATCCGGGCCGCGAGAATAGCCGTCGGAGCGATGGTGCCATCGTGGCGGCCATCGGCCGCTTCCTGTGCGCCGTAGCCCACTGGAGGTGGCTGGTCGCAGGCATTGATTCCAAAGACGCCATCACGGTACGTCTTAAAGCGCGCGCTCTGCTCTTTGCAAAAACGAATGTGGTGAGCGTGGCTGCGCTGCCAAATCATCCACAAATCCCGCCCTGCGGAATCCCGCTGACCCTTGATGTTGACATACCCGGCTGTCATTTGCGACCAGAAGATTGGCCCGATGGGCTCATAGAGTCCTGTTTTCGGGTCTGGGGTTGTCTTCCAGTTCTTCCACGTGGATGCCGGGAGACGGTACGGGGACTGAGCACCAAGCGCGAGAATATAGAGGTAGGGACTCTCATCATAGTGGTCCCAGCGACTGTCAAGAAAGCCGCTTTCAGGCGTCCATCCCATGCTGACGCAGCTATCGGATGCATCACCCGCCTTGCGATTTTGCATCCACTGCCAGTCCGTTTTCGCGAGGATGCCATTGACGCGCGCGGCAATCGTTCCACCGAAGACATTGGCAGCCATGATGAGTCCGAGCTGCAGCAGGGCGGTATCGATGCTTGAGAGCTCGGAGTTCCACTCACGCTTGCCGGTTTCCCAATCTATGAAGTGGTAGTAAAAACCTGCTTTGCCATCCAGCGTGGTCTCGATAGTGGTGAGCACCCTCTCGATACGCGAAACTGCGGTACGGCGGTCAAGCCAGCCGTAGTGGATGCCGATACAAAATGCCGTGATGGCGTAGCCGGTGGCGGCGATGCTGGCGATGCGTGTCTGCCCCGCGGAGCCGAGGGTGTTGTTGGTCCGGTCCAGCGTCAGGCCAGAT
>CAIWTR010000298.1 GCA_903915615.1 uncultured Armatimonadota bacterium | reverse complement strand
TCTGTCCACGTTCCATTCAATGACTGCGATGCTTTGACAGCCGCTGTAAATGAGCACACGGCTGCAATCTTCCTCGAGCCCATTCAGGGGGAAGGTGGGATAAATGTCGCAGACGATGCCTATCTTGCACACGCTCGGACTCTTGCGGATGCGCACAACGCCCTGTTGATTTTCGATGAGGTTCAGACGGGTGTAGGCCGGACGGGAACGCTTTGGGGCTGGCAGCACAGCGGCGTCAAGCCAGATGTGATGACACTCGCTAAAGGCCTCGGTGGCGGCTTCCCGGTTGGAGCCTGTCTTGCAGTTGGTGATGCTGCACGCGTCTTTGTCCCCGGGGATCACGGCTCAACGTATGCAGGTAACCCGATGGCAGCCACGGCAGCCCTCGCAGTTCTTGACATCATTGGTGCAGAAGGCCTGCTCGCAAACGCACAGATTATCGGTGGGCTTCTGCAAGAGCGTATCGCGCACCTTGCGCTGGAATTTCCAGAGTGGATTGGCGCAAGTCGTGGCCGAGGACTGATGATTGGTGTCAATGTTCCGAATGGTCATGCACGCGAAATTGTTGGAGCCGCGCTATCAAACGGACTCCTGATGAATGCAACCAGCGAAAATACATTGCGCATGGTTCCACCCCTTGTCCTGACCGAATCGGATGTCTGTGATGCGATGGACCGCCTCAAAGCTGCTCTTCAACAGCTGTCTGGGACATGCATTACGGCCATTCGCGGTGCGATTAGCACGGCTATCTCTGTTGATCCAGGCTTTCTCGCTGGGCGTGACCTCTTGGGAATCGATGACTTTTCATCTAGGGAATGCCATCAAATTCTTGCCCTGGCAAAGCGGGTCAAAGCAGGACAAATCACCAATACCGCGACCGGCAAAGTGGGGGCGTTGCTTTTTGAAAAGCCATCCCTTCGAACCAAGGTTTCTTTCCTTGGTGCGCTTGCTAAACTTGGCGCATCTGGGATGTACCTCGGTAAGGATGAAGTTGGACTTGGAAAGCGTGAATCCGTCGAGGATGTTGGCCGTGTGCTGACCCGTATGGTGGATGTCCTGATCGTACGTACATTCGACCCAGTGATTCTGAAGGGCCTTGCAGACAGCTGCACGATTCCGGTTATCAATGCACTTGATGATGCAGAACATCCTTGTCAGGCGTTTGCGGACTTTCTGACGATGCAAGAGCACCTTGGCGACATCGCGGGGAAGACACTGACCTACATCGGGGATGGCAACAACGTGGCGGCATCCCTGATGCTCCTCGCACCCAAGCTTGGCGTGCATTTCCGCATCGCATGTCCAGATGGCTATCTGCCTGATCCTCAAGTTTGGGCCCGTGCAGCTGAGCTTGCTGCTGAGCATGGAACCAAAATGGAGCGCTTCAGCGTACCTAGTGAAGCAGCTGCAGGCGCGGATGCGATCTACACCGATGTCTGGACATCGATGGGGCAGGAAGAAGAACACGCGCGGCGGATGGCGGCTTTCGCTGGTTACACAGTGACTGCCGAGATTATGCATTTGGCCGCACCTGGGGCAATCGCCTTGCATTGCCTTCCGGCGCACCGTGGGGATGAGATTGCAGACGACGTGATGGAAGGGCCGTGGAGCCGTGTGTTTGCGCAGGCGGAGAATCGCTTGCATGCACAGCAGGCAATCCTTGCGGCAGTTCTTTAGGAGAGATTTATGCAAACGCGTAAGAACGATTTGATGCAGCTTGGAGTGATGTTGATTGCGGCCGCACTAGCCGTGTTCGCAGCGCTATGGCTTGGCAAAATCTTTTATAACCTAGCAAGTGTTGCCTTGGTGATAGGCGTAATCCTAGTGGTTATCGGATTCTTCCGCAAACGCTAACCGCTGCTAGATGTTTCGGTGGATGGGGGAGCAGATCTACCCATCCACCAGTTTCTTCGTAAATGTGAGCAACAAGCCATCATCTACGGTGAC
>CAIWTR010000297.1 GCA_903915615.1 uncultured Armatimonadota bacterium | reverse complement strand
CAGCTGGATCTCGAGCTTGAGCAAGTGCTCTGTCAGCGTGCGTTTACAGGCTTACCGGAACCGGCAGCGCTGCGGCAATACCGAAAATCGCACGCATTGGCAAATGTAATGTGGGTATTGACGCTTGGCCTGATCACGAATGTGATGCCAGCTGCGTGGCGGACATTACTGGACGATGTCAATCCATCCACCAACAGTCCCGTGCTTCGTTTCCTAGAGCCGGGAACGTACTAGCTTTCCTTAGCAATGGCAGCCTTTAGGAACGCGATGCTGCGCTCCAATGCAGTTTGTTTATGTTCGACACTCTCTCCGCTGACGCTGCATTCGTAGGCTAAGTAGCCATCGTAGCCAGTAACGCGCAATGCGTTGATGATCGCTCCAAAATCGATGTCACCCGTCCCCGGCTCGAAGCGTGTGTTGTCTGCGACATGAACATGTTTGATTATGTCTGCAGCATTCAGGATGCTCTTTGGGGAGTTTGTTTCCTCGATATGCATATGGAAGGTGTCAGCAAGCAGGGCGACGCCTGGGGGTGTCCCTGCACGTTCGATGGCCGCTATTCCATCGGTGAGTTTACGCAAATAATGCTGCTCGTAGCGGTTCAACGGCTCAAGAAGAACCAATGTGTTATGTGCGGCTGCGATGGGTCCGAGTTCGTGGAGCATCGCCGTCATGAGACCATGTTCAAGCTCAAGTGCACTCGCAAACGGCGTGAGATCTGGCACGCGCGCGGGGCCGAAGATTGGTGGAATGACCTGCCCCACGGCGCCAAGTTCACCGCAAAGCTTGAGGATTGCCACGCTGCCATCCAGGCTTTTCCTGCGCTTAATGGGATCTGGATCAAGAAAGTCAAAGCTGCCCGCACCCGTGTCATCACAGTTTCCACAAATCGATGTCACTGGCAAGATGTTCTGGCAGATGTCCGCATCCCGGCGGAGCTGTTCAATGCCTCCCCACGCGCCAAGCTCGATGCCATCTACGCCAGCATCACGGGCCCACGTCACCTTTTCCTGCGTAGAATCTCCAGGAATCAACCCAAGCTGAAGCACGATTTTCACTTGCGAACCTCCACCATTCTTGCTGCAAGGGCTGTCTGACCAGCTGCACTTAACACATCAGCAATCGCTTCTGCATCCCGTTGCGACCGGTTCTGGGACAGTTTTTCAACGCACTCGACATCGTCAATTTGCATCCTGAAACCGACGATTCCACGTAAGAGATTTTGCTGGTTTACGGTATCCAGCGCGCGCCATACGGGAAGATACAGCGGCTCAAACTGCGTAATGAGTGTGTCCATGACCGTATGGAGTTCATCGGGGTTTTCATCAAAGTGAACGGGAACTGGATGCCCTTTCAGGTGGACCGCGATGTAGTTCCATGTGGGGACTTGGATGGCATCCTGATATGTCAGTGGCGACACGTAGGCATTTGGCCCGGTGAACACAAGACAGGATTGACTTGTATCCGGAACCCAGGATTTCCAAATTGGATTTTCCCGCGAGACATGGCCAATTGCGATGCGACCAATCTCGCACTCCGTAATGACGATTGGGATATGGCAAACACAGGGCGTTTTGTCAAGCTGCGAAACGACTGTTGCGAACGGATTGGCAACCACATCCGGCAGCCAGTCGCGGTCGGCACGCAGTTTGAACTTCCTCGGGATGTACATCAGACGGTATTTTACAACCTCACCTTTAAATCCATTGAAAATGCGGACCATTTGAGTCGGTAGAATGTAGGTATGGGTGACTGGGATGTGATTGTCGTAGGCGGTGGGCATGCGGGTGTAGAAGCCGCGCACGCAGCTGCCCGCATCGGTGTACGTGTTGCACTCGTTACAACATCCCGTGCTTCGATCGCTACGCTCCCCTGCAACTGTTCGATTGGTGGCCCTGCGAAGGGGCATCTTGTCCGCGAAATCGATGCCCTAGGTGGGCTCATGGCTGAGGTGACGGATGCATCCCTGACGCACATCCGGATGCTCAACACGGGTAAAGGTCCGGCCGTGCATGCGCTGCGTGCACAGGTGGACATCGATGTGTATCCAAAGCTGATGGCAACGCTGGTTGATGAGCATCCCCTGATAACCATCATCGAAGGCATGGTCTCGCGCATTTTGACGGAATCGCGCCCAGATGCAACGCCTGAGATAACTGGTGTGGAGCTTACGGATGGCACGAAACTTAGTGCCAGCAAGGTAGTCATCACCACAGGAACCTTTTTGCGAGGCGTCTGTCATCGTGGGCAGAACAGCTGGTCTGGCGGTCGTGCGGATCAACCCGCCGCTGGAGCATTGTCGACATCCCTTGCAGAACTAGGCTTCCCACTTTTACGCCTAAAGACGGGTACGACGCCGCGTATACGGTTTAGCAGCATCAACCTTGACCTGACGGAAGAACAGCCAAGCGAGCCTGAGTGTCCTCCGTTTTCATTTTCGACGCCTAGGCGGCGTCACGATGGTCTTCTCCCGGCGTGGCAGGTCTGGACGAACGATGCGACGCATCAGGTGATTCGGGAGAACTTGCACTTATCAGCGATGTACGGGGGTTTGATCGAAGGCGTGGGCCCACGATACTGCCCTAGTATCGAAGATAAAGTCGTACGATTCGCGGACAAGGATTCGCACCAGATCTTCCTTGAACGCGAAGGATGGAATACAGAGTCGGTTTACGTGCAGGGAATGAGCACAAGCCTTCCCGAAGAAGTGCAGCTCGCGTTCCTCAAGTCCATCCCCGCACTTGCAAATGTCGAAGTCATTAAGTACGGCTATGCCGTCGAATACGATGCCGTCCCTCCGACCGAGCTATTCCGGACGCTTGAAACAAAGCGTATCCAGGGTCTCTACCTTGCCGGTCAGATCAATGGGACCAGCGGCTACGAGGAAGCGGCAGGACAGGGCCTGCTGGCGGGAGCCAATGCTGCATTAAATGTCAAAGGCTTGCCTCCCCTTGAGATTGAGCGCCACGAGGGTTACCTCGGCGTGATGGTGGATGACTTGGTGACGAAGGGTGTTGATGACCCTTACCGGTTGTTGACCAGCCGTGCGGAATACCGCCTCACCCTCCGCCATGACAATGCTGACTTGCGGCTGACGCCAAAGGGAATCACCCATGGCCTTGTTTCACCAGAGCGCAAGGAACGATTTGAGCAGCGAAAACAGCTCATCGATGACGTTATGTCATTGATGAAGTCAAGCTTTGTGACGAATCAGCAACATGCGTACTTGAGTGCGAATGGCCTCCCTGCCCCGGACAACAAAATGTCTATTCTGGAATACGCAAGGCGTCCGGAGGTGACACAGCAGGCAGTGGCAGATTTGCTTCAGCTTGATGTCAATGACGCGCGCGATGGTATTCAACAGGGCATCATTTTTGCGCGCTATGAGCACTACGTTGCACGTGAGTATTCACAGATCGATGCCTATAAACGTGCGGATGACATGCGTATTCCGCTTGAAATCGATTATCGGGCGATCAATTCACTTGCATCTGAAGCGCGTGAAAAGCTCTTGCAGATACGGCCATCCACCGTGGGACAAGCCGCAAGAATCCCGGGTGTAAACCCGGCAGACATCTCAATCCTAAGGCTGCATCTTGCCGCGAACAAGCGTCAACTTGCGGAACCAACAGTACGGTAAGAGAGGTATCGTCCACTGTGCCACAACCGCCTACCAAAGGTTCCACCGCTCCAGCAATAGCGGTCCTCCATCCACAAACCGGAGCTGAAGTTACATTCGGTTACCCTGTTAGTGGTTTTACGCTTGTTTTATTCCTTCGAGGCACCTGGTGCCCCTATTGCACAGAACAGCTCAAAGCATTGGCAACTCACAAAGCTACCCTTGAGAAAAATGGCTTTCGAATTGCATGTCTTTCGGCGGAGAGCCCAAGCGTGCTTCAGGCTTACCTGAAGAAATCCGGTTTGGAGGTCCCTTTGTTCCACGATGCAAATCATGATGCAGCAAAGGCATTTGGGGTTCATTACTGGCTTCGCTACGATGGCTTTAACCTCGCTCACCCAGCCCTCTTTATCATCGGGCCCAACGGTGAGACCCTGGTTTCACATGTGAGCAAGTCGATGTCCGATTTGCCAGTTGGGCATCTTTTAGAGACATTCCTTGGCTTTCTCGGTCAGCCTTCATCGGAGACATCAGATGCAAAACAGTGATGCTGAGCCGCTTCGGCTGTTAGCGGTAGAGCACATGAAGGCCGGTCGTTATACTGATGCGGTTGCAGTGTTGCGGAAGGCCGTCGTTGTCGCTCCCGATGACGACAACCTGTGGCGGATTCTTGGCGGTGCTTTATCCAATGTTGGAGAAACGCAGGCCGCACTTGATGCCTTTAGTCAGTCAATTGCTATCGCGCCAGGGTCGGCCCGTAACCACTTCAACCTCGGTGTTGCACTCGAACAGCTTGGCCGCTACGAGGATGCCAAGACCTGCTACCGAGCTGCGATCGGACGTGATCCGGCCTACGCTCTTGCTCAGCAACGGCTAGCTAAACTAGATGCTGCTTATCCGGACAGCCCGAGAACCGTCCCGTTCCCAATGGCTGAATCATTGCAGTCAGGCGTCGATACATTCGCTGAAACGCATGTGGGTGGCTGGGGCTCTGAGTCTGTGCCTACTGGTGGCGGACAACGTCAGCAACAACGCCCAATGCCTCCAAGAGTACACCCAGTTTCCAAAATTCCAGGTGCGGGTACATCCTTTGCAGCACGGCAGGGCTTGGAACCCGCTGGCGTACCGGCATCGACGATTTTCGCGCTTGGAATCGTAGGAATAGCTGGAGGATTTAGTTGTGGCTTACCCATGGTTTGTGCTCCCGTCGCTTGGATTATGGGAAACAAGGCGCTGGCACGGATCGCTGAGCTTGGCGATGTCCCTGAGTCAATGCAGCAGCAAGTCAGGACCGGAAGAACCTTGGGGATCGTTGGGACAGTGCTCCTGGCGCTAGGAGTCATCGCGCTCATCCTTTTGTTTGGAGCCGGGATTATAGCCGATTAGCCAACCTCATCCGGCTGGCTTATCTGCCACGAGACACCAAAGCGGTCCGTTAGCCAGCCATAGTTTGGGCTGTGTGGGTAGCTGTCGATGGCCAGTAGCACCGTTCCACGCTTCGCGAGGGTCTCATACGCATGAAACAAGGCGGCTTCATCGGCGAGCTCAATGTAGAGCGACACAGCCGGCGTAAACGCAAACCCGTGCATCACTGGACTGTCAATGATTCGAATGTTATTGCCATAAATGGCCAGCGTAGCAGACCTGACTTTGCCGGACATCGATTTGGCATCAGCACCATAGTCTGACTTATCTAGAAGCACTGCCTCAGGAAACGCTTCAAGATACAGCGCAATTGCTTCGGCTGCGTTTCCATCAAACATCAGACAAGGAGTAACTCTGACCATCGGAATCCTTCAGATCCAGCCTCTTGACATTCACATAGGCAAGAGGCTGGAATAGCTCAGTTAGTTTGCACCCTCAGCGAGGGCAACAAAGCGGTCGATTTGTTGCAGTGCGTAGTCGCGGATATCTTGGACGAGTATGAATCCAATCCAATGCTGCAGCCACAGCTAGCGTTTTCGCGAGTTGCTTGGTGGAT
>CAIWTR010000296.1 GCA_903915615.1 uncultured Armatimonadota bacterium | reverse complement strand
GTCCGGTGCGCATCCACGTGGTCCGGGCCGTTTTGCGCATCATCCTCGATCACCATAATCGCCGTTTCTTTCCACAACTTCGACTTGGAGACGGCTTCCACGAGCTTACCGATGGCGTAGTCATTGGATGCGACACACGCCGCCGGCGTATTCGCACCCGCCGTCGCGCCCTTGGTGTGGTCTTCCGAGAGGGCCATCACCATCAGGCTTGGCATCTTCCCGGATGCTTCAAACTCGGCATAATCCTTTAGGAAAATGTCAATGGCGACATAGTCACGCTCGCCCTTGCCACGGGCCTGGTTCCATGCGACATTCGTTTTCTTGGTCGTGTGGTAGTAGTACGTGCGGTAGTCAAGGCCCTTGGCGGCGGCCATGTCCCAAATCCGCCCGCTTGGGTTTGTGGAAAGTGGGTCATTGAAGTCGCCGTAACGGATTGGCGGCGCGCCCTTTGAGCCGTACTGCGCCGGCCACGTCCGCTGCATCGAATCGGGTACAAATGCACCATTCGACCAGTGGTGGCCATCCACACTGACCTCGCCATTCGCGTAGAGGTTGTCAAACAGCACATATTGCTGCGCTAGGGCGCGGTGGTTAGGCGCGATGTCATCCCCGAAGATGCACAGATCCGGATCGCCATTTCCCTTCGGAAGGTTTCCGAAGACCTGGTCGTAGGTTCGGTTTTCCTTGATGACGTAGATCACATACTTGATCGGGCTGGCCACGCCGGCTTTTGTCGGGATGATTGTGGATGCCTGATCTACTGCAGCCGGCGGGGTTCCGTAAGGGCTGTTTTGCAAAACGGTCGCGGTGTAGGCTTTCAGCTGTGCTGGATTGCTGATGTCAACCGTTTGTACAACGCCCTTCAGCAATGTTGCGATATACGGGTAAAGCCTGCCCTGCAAGCCTGCCTGGCGGCGCGCGCGACCCTTGAGCTCATCGGTTTCTGTAGCGCCCTTGCCAGGATTCGGACCCGTGCCCAGCCCCTTGCCTGAGCCGATAAACAGCGTTTTTCCATCCGCAGAGAATGCGACGGCAGTGGGGTAAGCGGCAGTTGGAACAAAGCCGATGGTCTCTGACATCCCAGGTTTTTCAACATCAATCAGCTGGACCGCGTTGGCATCCGAGAGGGCGACGGCTAGACGCTTGCCATCTGTCGAAAGACTGAGCGCGCTCGGCGTCGAGCCGGTGAGTGCGGTTGGGATGAGCTTAGTCCTAATGCGTTCGGTTACGGCGCCGCTCTTGGCATCGATGCGGACGACGGTGTCGGCATTTCCGCAGCTAACCCAGATGTCACCGTTACGCTCGATGATGTCATTTGGATGTTGATCCACGGCAAAGCGCGCGGTTTCTGCGAGGGTTGTGGCATCGTAGGAGACGATCGCTGCACCGCCCCAGAGGCAGACGCGGAGCGATTTGCCATCTGGGGAGAGGGTCATCGCACCCGGACGAGCATTTGTGGGCAGGTCGATTGTCGTAAATGTCGTTGTCGCGAAGACAATACGGTGGATACGGTTTCCAGAAATGTCAGCGACGTACACGACATCACCGGTCGGCGAGACCGCAAGGCCGGACTGGAAGGTGGATGTTCCCGGGAGGGTGATGGCATCCGGGTCTGCGCCGCGAAGGTCATCGTTTACGCGGACGCGGTGAACGCGGCCACTGTTGCCTCCGGCGATGAAAATGTTTTTGCTGTCGGCTGTCCATGCAAGTCCGATGGACTGTGCGCGTCCGAGGGGGATGCTTTGGCGCAGCGTTCCACCCTGCGGCTCGATGAGGTGGAGCTCGTGAACGCCGGCCCCGCCGCTGATCACGGCCAAGGTTTTGCCATCCGGCGCGAGGGCTGCCCGCTGCAGCATGTCAGGAAGCAGAATGGATGTCCCTGCTGGTTTGATTTTCCATCCGGTTACGATGCGGGTTGCGCCATCCGGCAGCTTACCGATGAGGTTGGTATCGGTCTGGCGGTAGGTAGCCCAGCTGGCGAGTCCGATGATGGTGCTGATGGCAATGGCAAGGGGTGTACGCATAGGTGATTCTACTATTTGGATGGATGTGGAGGCGGTGAAAATAGGGAGAACCCGCAAGCCGGAACGTTGATTCTGGCCTGCGGGTTTTTCAGTTGCTACTGACTAGTTGGAGGAGTCAGTTTCAGGGTAGGTATAGACACCGATCTTTCGGTAATCTTCCATCAGGAGAGTCTGGGAGCGGTTCGTACCATCTGTGTTCAAGAAGTTAGGATCCTTGTACCACTTAGCATGGCCATCCACGAACACCCAGTTACGTCCCTCAGCGTGACGCTTGCCCTTGCGCCATCGGGTGTCTGTGCCACCGTTTCCGTAGCCAGGAGCGATGTACCATCCGGCGAATGTCCAGCCATTTGCCGTGACACTGGAGCCAACCTCAGCAACATAGTGCAGGTTTGCAGGGGCAGCGAAGGATGACAAGGACAACATCTTGCCACCAACAACTGCTGCACGTCCGCTTGCACCGTAGGCGCTGGAGAGGAAGTAGTTTCCAGCATAGGAAAGTGGAAGAACCTTGCGCATCGCATCCGGTGCATCCTTGATGCCAACATATGCACCAGGAATCTTTGCATCCAAGAGTTGTTGCTCGTAGCAGTAGGACGCTGGCTTGTTGAAGCCGCCGTACTGGGAGTCAGAAGGACACTTGAAGATGCTCCAGGTTTTGATGTAAGGAGCGGATGCGATTGGGAACGATGCGACTCCCGAATACTTTGTATCGGTAGCGACTCCGGTCACAGGATCGGAGCAGGGTCCCTGCCAGCCTGTTTCAGGAAGGATTTCATCGTAATCCTGAGCGTACATTTGGCCAGCGAGGCCAATCTGCTTAGCATTGCTAAGGCAGCTGGTTTGGCGTGCCTTGTCACGTGCCTGCGCGAAGACTGGGAAAAGAATGGCCGCGAGAATAGCAATGATGGCGATAACAACGAGAAGTTCAATAAGGGTAAAAGCTTGGTTTCGGAATTTCATAATGGCCTCCAAATCCGTTTTACCAGTGCAACTTTAAGCGTTGAATAAGAGAGTGTGAAACTTCTGTTAAGCCTTTTAATGTCCTAAATATTATTGTAAAAGTAGTTTTGGTAATGTCTTAACAATTGATTGCAGTGGCATTGCTAAAATGCGCGCAAATGACTTGTCATGTGGTTCAGCTACGATGCATTTGCATCCAATCACGTTGTGGTGACCTCACGAAATGGGGAATGAGATGGCTGGGCTGAATAAACCAGACATTAACACCGTTGATGATGTACAGCGTTACATCCTGTCGTTCATTGCACCGGCTACAAACCGTCATGCCCGGGTCACGTTTCGGCAGTTGCTCGCGGATCTTGACCATCCCGAGATAGCCACAAAAGCGATTCACATCACCGGGACCAATGGCAAGGGCAGCACGACGGCGATGCTCTATAACGGTTTACGCGCAGCTGGTTTTCGCACTGCGGCCTACTTATCCCCGGATGTCCTTGACTTCCGCGAACGGTGGCAAGTGGATGGCGACCTCGTGTCTAACGACCTTCTCGTTGCTGCAACGCGCGAGCTCGCCGCAAAGACGACTCACATTGACCCGGCAGACACCGATCTGACTGAGTTCGAAGTGAAGACGCTGCTGGCATTTCTGATCGCACGCAGGAGTGATGTCGACTACCACTGCATCGAAGTAGGTATCGGCGGCAAGTTCGATGCGACAAATGTCATCCCGGCGCCTGCGGCGGCGATTATCACAAGCGTCGGCGCAGATCATGCGGATGTCCTCGGGGCGACCATCCGTGATGTTGCCTACCACAAGGTCGGTATTGTAAAGGCTGGAACGGGTGTCGTGGGTATCGGCAGGATCACTGGCGAAGCACGGGACATCATCCTTGAGCGCGCCGCGCATTTGTCGCTTCCAGTCGTGGATGCCACAGAGCTGGATCCCGTGACAACATCTATCCCCGGGCAACATATGGCCGCAAACGCCGCGCTGGTGCTGGCCGTTCTCGGGAAAATCATCCCGGATGATGTGGACATTTCCAAAGTTCGGGCCGCAGTAAGTCAAACCATTTTGCCAGGCCGGATGCAGACGATACCCGTGGATGGCAAGGTGCTGGTCTTCGATGGCGCGCATAATGCGGCTGCTGCGGAGCTCCTCGCGGTAACCATCAAGCAAACCTATCAAGGATCACGTAAGGTGCATGCCGTCGTCGCCCATACCGGCACGCATGATGGCGTTGCATTTGCGGCTGCTTTGGCTCCCGCGCTCACCAGCGTTATCGTGACGGTGATTCCGGAGCGGGGTCAGGGACCGAAACCTGTTGAGGATGCTTACTTGCGGGCTGGCGTACCTGTGGCAGTGGTTGCACATCCCGTGGATGCGGTTCGCCACGCGATGGAAGGGGCTGCCGCTGGCGATGTTTTAATCGTCACGGGCTCGTTCTACCTCGCGGGCGTTATCCGGAAATACCTTCCGGATACGTACTCACCCGCGATCTGTACTCTGAGAGACTAAGCCAACAGCATCGGAGGAAAGGTGATTGTGCAGCCACTGCTCGCATTGATAACCTGAATCCGGTTGCAGCTCAGCTCGGTGCAGTCGATCTCTGCGGTTGTACTTGCATACTTGATCGTGACTTTTCTGCAGTGGCCTGTAACCCGGATTTTTGACTTGTTGAAGGCCGCGATGGTCACTTCGACATCCGGGGATGCCGCAATACAGACATCCGCGGTGCCGCTCGTTTGGATGTATTTATGTGTGGTGGCTTCCAGAGAATGCCTTCCGCGTCCAAGTGCCAATACCGTCAGTGGTTTCATCATCATGTTCGTCCTTTGCTCAACACAACACTGTGTCAATGAAGTAAATGCTTCTCATCCCGATGGCAACATCGCTGATGGGATCAGAGGCAAACCGTAAACTGTTTCGCTCCGGTAAAGCTGACCGGATGCAAACGTTGTAGGCGTTATAGGCAAAATAAATGGGCCTATTGTTAAGGATGAGTCAAGCGAGTACTTGTTTAGTGGCCATTAGGACAACAAGTTTGCTCGGTAAGTACCTGTTGATCATTTCTGTGAATTAATAAGGTTTCGTTAAATCTGCTATTCATAGCATTTGATTAACAGAGTTTGGCATTTACATCCATAGAATCGTTCCGAAAGGAATTATCCTCATGCGACGTTCAGCCTTTACCCTTATTGAACTCTTGGTCGTTATCGCCATCATCGCGATTCTTGCAGCCATCCTCTTTCCTGTTTTTGCACAGGCCCGCGAGGCCGCTCGCCAAACGAGCTGCTTGAGCAATACCAAGCAGTTTGCAGTAGCGACCATCATGTATGTTCAGGATTACGATGAGATGATGCCGCAATCCGTTTACAGCATGGATGCAGCGATTCTTCTTCCTGGTTCTGGAAACCGGGTCTTCACGGTCTATGATGCCGTGCTTCCATATATGAAGAACACGGAGATCCTGATTTGCCCAAGCAACCGCCCTGGAATTGACTTCCCTGGCATCATGGCACCTCTTGGACTCCGTGGCAGCGGCAACTTCCGCTACTCCAGCTATGCGCTCAACTTTGCGTTGTTCCAAGATCCAGCGCTTCCACCAGGCTTGTTCCAGGATGACCCGGTTGTCTCCCTTGCGGCCGTCGAAGATGTCGTCAATACGACCATGTTCTACGATTCAACGTATGTTTTGCCAGGTGGCAAGCTGCCAGATCCGAGCTGCCCAAACCCGGGTGGTCCGTTTGGCTGGGACAACTTCCCAGGAGCTCCACGGCACAAAGACGGGATGTGTGTCAACTTCGTGGATGGTCACTCGAAGTGGTTCCCACGCCGCGGGAAGATACAGGGGACATCCTTTGGCGATGTACCAACCTATACGCTCCCTTGTGACCTCTCCGGCATTCCGGGTGGAACACCAAACACATGATGCAGATACGGATTGCCCCAGCGCTCCTCTGCGCTTCGTTGTTAGTGGCCGCTGCCTCCATTTCTGCTGGATGTAAGAAAGAGGAGTCTGCTCCAACATCGGCACCAGCACCAGCGGCTACGCCTGATCAGCCTCAAGGGGCAAACACAACGACTGGCGCGCAAGCGCCAGCCGTACCAGATTCTGCCGAACCTGCAGGGTCACAGGTTCAGTTCAAGTAGAGCTTGTCATTCGACTTGGTGCATTGTGATGCGGGTCCTTGCATCCAGGTTGCCTGACAAAGTCAAACCCCCATTTCCAAGTTTGGATATGGG
>CAIWTR010000295.1 GCA_903915615.1 uncultured Armatimonadota bacterium | reverse complement strand
GTGACCCACGCGTCAAAGAGCGTAAGAAATACGGTCGGAAGCGTGCACGTCGTGGATTCCAGTTCAGCAAGCGTTAATCGCTTCGCTTCTGCGACTCTAAGAGGAAGGTTCCTTCGGAACCTTCCTCGTTTCTTTAACTGATACCAAATCTTGCGATACTGTCGTCCGCACTTTGGACTGACGTGGCAAGTCATGCAGTCGTCTTGTTTCTAACTAGTGCTGATAGGATTGATTTCTCTATCCAAACACGCTGACATACATTCCGAACAACCGGATATTCAAAAAAATTGGGAGGGACACCCAATAAAGTGTCCCTCCCAAGGTTTACCGATGTAGCATCGATGCGTTGTGTACGCTGCTCTGTTTCCTAGCGATTCTGAATCCGTATTTCAAACGGCCGGTCTGCACCAACATCGAATACAACAACATCGTTTGGTTTCACATCCCCACGCAGAATCGCTGTACTGAGAACATTGTCAACCTGACGCTGGATAGTCCGCTTTAGTGGGCGGGCACCATAAACCGGGTCGAACCCGAGCGTGACCAGCGACTGCTTGGCTTCAGCCGTAAATGACAGCGTAATACTGCGCTCCAACAGCGCCGATATCGTTCTCTGCAGCAGAAGATCCACGATCTTAAGCAAGTCGTTTTCCGTCAAGCCTGCAAACGGAATGATCTCATCAATACGGTTGATCAACTCAGGACGGATGATGCCTGTCAACGCACGTAATGCAGCCTTCTCTGGATCGCCACCAGACCGTATCGCATCTTGGATTTCTTGGGACCCCAGGTTACTAGTCATCAAGATAACCGTATTCCTAAAGCTTACAACCCGGCCTTGCCCATCTGTAAGGCGACCATCATCGAGGACCTGCAGGAGGATGTTCCAGACATCGGGATGCGCTTTCTCAATCTCATCCAAGAGGACAACCCTATAGGGGCGCTTGCGAACCGCTTCAGTAAGCTGACCACCATCTTCATGACCGACATACCCAGGAGGAGCACCGATTAGCCTTGCAACGGAGTGCTTTTCCATATACTCGGACATATCAACACGTACGAGGGCACCTTCATCATCAAAGAGGAGCTCTGCCAAGCCTTTAGCAACCTCGGTCTTACCTACGCCCGTTGGTCCAAGGAAGAGAAACGAGCCAATCGGACGCTTTGGATCGGATAACCCAACACGTGACCGGCGGATCGCTTCGGCAAGTGCTGTGATGGCTCTCTCCTGGCCAATAACACGCTCATGGAGACGGTCCTCGAGGTGGAGGAGCTTTGCAGCCTCCTCTTCAAGCATCCGCTGGATTGGAACCCCGGTGATACGCGCCACAACGCCCGCGATGTCATTTTCGCCAACGATTCTATGAGCGCCAGTGGTGTCCTCCCAATCGCGACGATGCTGAGAATACGTCTCACGGAGTGCTGCCTCTTCATCACGAAGCTGTGCCGCCTCCTCGTAAGCCATCCGGTCAACGGCATCCTTCCCACGCTTTAGCAGGTCTTCCAACGACTTTTCCATTTGCTGGAGCTCGACTGGAACCGCTGAGAGGGACATCCGTACTTTGGATGCAGCCTCATCGACAAGGTCAATCGCCTTGTCCGGGAGGAAACGTTCGGTGATGTAGCGGCTTGACAGGAGGACTGCTGCCTTTATGGCCTCATCTGTGATTTTGACTTGGTGATGCTGCTCATACTTTGGTCTAAGACCTTCGATGATTGCAATGGTGTCATCGATCGTCGGCTCACCGACGTAGACGGGTTGGAAACGTCGCTCGAGTGCGGCATCCTTTTCGATGTACTTACGGTATTCATTTATCGTCGTCGCACCGATGCACTGCAGCTCTCCGCGGGCGAGGGCTGGCTTCAGGAGATTGGATGCATCCAGCGATCCCTCAGCGGCGCCTGCACCAACGACGGTGTGGAGTTCATCAATGAACAGAATAATCTGTCCGGCAGCATCCCGGACAGCGTCCACGACGCCCTTGAGCCGCTCCTCAAACTCTCCACGAAACTTTGCACCCGCAATCAGGGCACCGAGGTCGAGTGTGAGCAGCGTCTTTCCACGGAGGGCATCTGGAACAGCGCCATCCACAATCTTTTGTGCAAGCCCTTCGACGATGGCCGTTTTTCCAACCCCTGGGTCGCCAATCAAGACTGGATTGTTCTTGCTACGTCGGGCAAGGACCTGAATCACGCGATCGACTTCATCACTTCGCCCGATGACAGGATCAATCCGACCCGCCTTTGCAAGCGCTGTCAGATCACGGGTGTACCGTCCGATGATTGAGTTGCCGACATCTGCGGCAGGCGAGTCAGAGCGTGTTCCTTTGCGTAGCTGGGCAAGCGCCTGATAGACCCGCTCAATATCGACGCGTTGCGCAATCAATGCACGCGAGGATGCGGAATCGCCTTCCTTGATGATCGCAATGAAGATGTGCTCCACACCAACAAACTCATCCCGGAGGCGTTGCGCCTCACTTTCAGAGATGTCGAGGATGCGCTTCATCCGTGGAGTGATGTAAATCTGTTGCTCGCGCCCGCCGCTGGATTGCGTCCGGGATGTCGATGCCAGATTGGTTTCGATCACTCGCTTTACTGCGGTGATGTCCGTGTTTAGATGTCCGAGGAGCCTTGTGACAATCCCATCCGTGTCTTCGAGCATCGCCACAAGTAAGTGCTCAGTATCAAGCTGGGAATGTTTGTAGCGCCTAAGAATGTTTTGTGCATCGGACATGAGGTCCTTAGCGCGATCGGTGTAGTTTTCAAGCATTCTGTGTTCTCCTTACGCATACCGATCGTTCGGTGTCGGATGCTACTCGTATTGGCGAAGCCGAATCAATAAGTGCTCGCGCTCAGCTTCAAGGCTCTCAAGGCGTTCCTTCAGACCTAGGATAATCTCAACGCCCGCAAGATTGACACCCAAGTCTGTCAGGGCCTGTATCTGGCGTACTCGCTGGACATCGTAATCGGAGTACAAGCGGTTTTTACCAACACGCTGCGGCGTGACCAATCCGAGGCGCTCGTACATCCGAAGCGTTTGTGGATGAAGAGGTTCATCCGGTCGTTCAATCCGTATCAGCTTTGCGGCAATGCTGATGGTGTACAAGGGCACTGTTCCGCTGGCGTTCACTTGCT
>CAIWTR010000294.1 GCA_903915615.1 uncultured Armatimonadota bacterium | reverse complement strand
GTGCTCTGAATGCTGGAAGGTTGAAAAATGAATAGACGCTTGTTTCTTGCGACCATTGCAAGTCTGCCACTTCTTGGTGAAGGCAACGGATTTGCCATTTCAAATCCCCGTTTTGCAGATAATCCATTTACCCTTGGCGTCGCGAGTGGCGACCCGGATGCAACCAGCGTTGTTCTCTGGACAAAGCTTGCCATCCGTCCGCTGGATTTGGATGGCGGGATGCCTCCAGCGGATATCGATGTCACTTGGGAAATCGCAACATCGGATAGCTTTACGACGATTCTGAAGAGCGGCAAATCACGGGCAAGCCGTTTGCTTGGTCACAGCGTGCATGTCGAAGTGGATGGCCTTACCCCCGATACCTGGTACTGGTATCGCTTCCAAGCTGGGGATGCGACAAGCCCGGTCGGTCGCACACGGACCATGCCACTTGCCAGTGCTCAGAAAACAGCCTTCAACTTTGCCTTCGCCAGCTGTCAGCATTTGGAATATGGCTACTTCACGGCTTACAAGCAGCTCGCCGCGGATGACAATGACATCGTTTTTCACCTTGGTGACTACATTTATGAGTATGCAGCGAGTGAAAATCGCCAGCGTCGTCACACAAATGCAAAGCTGTTCAATGTCACTGACTACCGTATTCGCTACAACCAATACCGGATGGATCCGCTGTTGCAGGCTGCCCACGCGCGTTGTCCGTGGTTTGTGACGTGGGATGACCATGAAGTCGAGAACAACTACGCCGCTGACATTTCTGAGCGAAAGGGTATGGAGACTCCCGAGTTTCTCATCCACCGTGCGAATGCCTATCAGGTCTATTATGAAATGATGCCTCTGCGCAGGACATCGATTCCGCGTGGCCCCGACATGCTGCTCTACCGCAAGGCGAAATTTGGCAACCTTGCCGAGCTCCTCGTTCTCGATACGCGGCAATACCGCGCGGATCAGCCGAATGGGGATGGCCTTGCGCCCATCAATGATGCAACACTTTCACCTAAACAAACCATGCTTGGGGCAACCCAGCGCGAGTGGCTTGAGCGTGGGCTTAAGGGGTCCACAGGTACCTGGAATGTACTCGCGCAGCAGGTGATGATGGGGATGGTTGACCGGTCGATGGGACCTGAGCAGAAATATTCCATGGACCAGTGGCCGGGCTACGCAGGCGAGCGGATGGCCCTCGCCAAGTTCATCCAGGAGAACCGTATCCGTAACACCGTCGTTCTCACGGGAGACATCCACACCAACTGGGTCAATGACCTTAGAGTCGATGACCGTAAACCTGAGCTGCCGGTGGTTGCTACGGAGTTTGTTGGGACGAGCATCTCGAGCGGCGGGGATGGTGTGGACAAGCCAAAGATTCTGGATGACCTGCTAAAAGAAAACCCATTTGTGAAGTTCCATAACCAGCAGCGTGGCTATGTCCGGTGCCGTGTCACGCCAACGCAGTGGACATCGGATTTCATGGTTGTCGACCAGATTACAAAAGAGGGCGGTGTGGTCACCAAGCGCGCATCCTTTGTCGTCGATGCCGGCACACCAGGGGCGCGGTCCGTTTAGCGGGTCAACATCATGCGGAGAAGGAGATGGTAACGGTCGTGCCAGCTCCTTCGATGCTCTGAATGGCGACATCCCCGCCGTGCGATGCTGCAATGCTTTGCACAATGGAGAGCCCCAAGCCAGTGCCTCCGGCTTTCCGTGCCCGGCTGGCATCCACGCGGTAAAAGCGCTCCTGCACATGCGGCAGGTGGGTTTCCGGGATGCCGACGCCAGTGTCTTGCACGATGAAAGCCGTTTGGGTCACCGTTATGTTCACATTCCCGGATTCCGGCGTGTGGCGATAGGCATTGCTGATCAGATTACAGAGAGCCCTGTGCATCAGCTCGCCATCGATGTGTAAGGTCTGCACTTCAATCTGGTAATCCACGGCAGGGTGATGCGTAAACGATGCGCCTACTTCATCGATAGCGCCTTGCACCAGCTCTGCAACATCGGTTTCGCATCGGTTTGCGACCAACACTCCGTTGTCTGAGCGGGCGAGAAAGAGCAAGTTTTCGACGAGGCGTGTGGTGCGGTCGGCGGCTTGATTGATACGCCTGAAGTAATCTCGACTGCGATCGGTCGCAAGCTCATCGATGGCCCCAAGCTCGGCGGCACCTTTAATGACGGTGAGAGGGCTTCGCAGCTCATGGGATGCATCCCCGACAAAACGCCGCTGTTGCTCAAACTGCGTCTCAAGCCTTGAGAGCATGTTGTTAATGGTCTGGGAGAGCTTGCCGAACTCATCCGTGCCGTTTACGGGAAGGCGATCAGAGAGATTGACTGCCTGGATGGTTTCTGCTTTGCGGCTGATGGCATCCACAGGGCTTAGCATCCTGCGCGTGAGGAACATCCCGGCCATGGTCGCTGCGAGGAGCGCGATGGGCGATAGCAGCAGCATTTCCCGTGTCATGGTTGCCAGATCATCTTGGAGGCCCCGAATACTTGTCGCTGCCTGGAAGACGAGGTCCATCTCACGGAACCGAATCGGCCG